>NZ_DLOC01000083.1:0-3735 GCF_002478465.1 Empedobacter sp. UBA7494 | reverse complement strand
TCGACCTTATTTATTTTTATTGAAATGCTCCAATTGTAGGAGTTGTGCCTCGTGGTTGTCCATTATAATCTAATGGATATTGTTGCGCAAAAGATATTTTTCCTTTCCCTTTCGCAGGTGATTCATTTTTCACAGCTAATTTATTTGCAAAATAATTTGTATCCTCAAACATCGGATCTAACGTAATACTTGCCAAGAAATTTGGCGCAGTTTTCACATTTAATACTGAAGTATCCGCATTGTGAATAACATTGGTGTCAAATAAATAATTGAAAGCCGCACCATCTTTTTTATCCAATAAAATAGCATTTGGCGTGCGTTCATTATATATAATACAATTTCCGAACGTTGCTTTTGTCAAAGCCGAAACATTTTTATCATTGTTTTCGTTACTCAAGAAAAGCGAATAAGCTGGACCAGCACCTGTTGCAAAATTGTAATAATTGGCAAAAGTAGAATGATAAAATTCGTACGAACCACCATATTCTATTGCTAAAGTTGCCAAATTACTATTATTCATTACCAAGTTGTAACCTGCAATTGTAGCGTTTGTTGCTAAAATTCCATACGATTGATTATTAACAATTTTAGCATTACTAATATCTAATTTCGCATTATTTACGTGTAAACCAGTATCTGCACCAATAATTTTTGCATAATTGATTTTTGATGTACTATTTGGAGCTAATTCGATTTTGTTCCATTGATCAGGAATTGAATCGTATTTGTTATCATGACGCGCCGAACGAAATTTCACTTCTTCATTCAAAGCTCCATTCACCGTAAGTTTTGCATTATTTCCAATCGTTAAACTTGCTCCTTTTTTGAAATAAACTTTTGCACCTTTATCAATTGTTAAATCACTTGTAACAGTTAAATTTCCGTCAATTACTTGGGCTTCGTTTACATTCCAATTTGCAGAAGAAATTGTAGCATCTTTTGCATGAATTTTAGCTTTTTCTATCCAAGAAAGTAACTTGATTTTTTTAGAAGAATTGGTTGTTTCGAAATTAATTTCGTCATCGTAAAGTGGATTAAGAGGTGCTTCTTGTGCATTTACTTCAACAAAAATAAATAAACTATCCTTTTTACGAATCGGTACATTTTCGAAACTTGTTCCTGCTTTTCCGTCTACATTTATATTAAAAAATGAATTATTTCCACGTGTCAAATATATTTTTGGAATCACGCGATCATCATTCTCAAGATTATAAATTTTAAGCAGATAGGTTTCAGATTTAGAGAAATTATATACGGTATCTACGGAAACGGTATCTTTGCTAAAGCGCAATTCAGAACTAATTGGATCATAGTCAAAATCATCGCGACAAGATTGAAAACCAATCAAAGAAGCAATACCAAGTCCGGCGATTAATGTTTTTACGTTCATAAAGTTATGATTCATTATATAAGTTTAAACAGCAAATAATAGGTTTTATTGTAGATGAACAAAGATAAAAATTAGATTTTTATGAATAGATTCTGAAAAAAATAGTTGTAAGAATTACTAAAATGTTTATATTTGCACCACGAAAAATGTGTACAAGAAGTGCAGGTTTAATTTTAAGAAGCCCATTACACTCGAAATTAAATTTGCTTAATGTATTGTTTTAAATGTTTTTTCAATAGAATTGATTGTAACATTCTGTAAATAATATTATCTTTGCACTCCAATAAAGTTAACAAAGAAGATTAAAAAAATGAAAAAAGATATCCACCCAACAAATTACCGTTTGGTAGCATTCAAAGATATGTCTAACGAAGATGTGTTCATCACAAAATCTTGTGCTGATACTAAAGATACATTAGTTGTTGACGGAGTAGAGTACCCATTGATCAAAATGGAGATTTCTTCTACATCTCACCCATTTTACACAGGTAAAACTAAATTGGTTGATACTGCAGGACGTATCGATAAATTCAGAAGCAAATACGCTAAAAAAGGATAAGAATAGGCAACTATTTGCAATCTTTAAAATATATCAAAAACCTACAAGAATTTCTTGTAGGTTTTTTAGTTTAATCAGGTTTTAATTATAAATTTGTAACGTTATATTAACACAAAAAATAGTTAACTCACATGTCTTTATTCGACAATACACAGTTTGCTTTCGAATCGAAATCAGATAAAGATTTAAAGAAAGCGTATTACTTATACAAGTTAATCGGAAGCCCCGCATTGACAAGTTTTGGAACTAAGTTTTTTAATTTACCATTTGCGGTAGATATCCCATTCGTAAAACCTGTAATTCGTGAAACAATCTACAAACAATTTGTAGGAGGAGAAACGGCAGAACAAGGTGTGGTTGTCGCAAATGAATTATTTAAATATCACGTAAGTTCTATTTTAGATTATTCTATCGAAGGATTAACAGAAGAAAAACAATTTGACGAAGTTCGTGACGTTATGTTACACTTGGTTGATTTAGCAAAATCTAATCAATCAATTCCATTTGTAGTATTTAAACCAACTGCATTTGGTCGAATCGAATTATTTGAAAAAGTAGGGAAGAAACAAACGTTAACTGCAGAAGAAGAAAAATCTTGGGCAAATATTCGTCAACGTTTTGAGGCTGTATGTCAAAAAGGATATGATTTGGATGTTAATATCATGGTAGATGCAGAAGAAACTTGGATGCAAGGTTCTGCAGATGATTTGACTGACGAAATGATGGTGAAATATAACACAAAACGTGCATTAGTTTGGAATACGTTGCAAATGTATCGTCATGATCGTTTGGCTTATTTGAAAGAAATGCATGCAAAAGCAGAGCGCGAAGGATATTTCTTAGGATTCAAAATTGTGCGTGGAGCATATATGGAGAAAGAGCGTGCACGTGCGCAAGCCGAAGGTTACCCATCTCCAATTCAACCAAACAAAGAAGCTTCGGATAGAGATTATAACTTAGCGTTAGAATTTATTGCTTCTCATCACGAGCGTTTTGGTTTATTCGCAGGTTCGCACAACGAAGAAAGTTGCGAATTGTTAATCAAATTAATGAACGAAAACGGAATTGAGAAAAATAATCCAAATTTCTGGTTTGGACAATTATTTGGAATGAGTGATAATATTTCGTTCAACTTGGCGCATTTAGGATATAATATTGCAAAATATTTACCATATGGACCAATCAAAGAAGTAATGCCTTACTTGGTTCGTCGTGCACAAGAAAATACATCTGTTGCAGGACAAACAGGACGCGAATTGATGCTGATCGAAAAAGAATTAGAGCGTCGTAAAAAATCAAAATAATCGTTTTTTTATATAAAGCAAAAATCCACTCAATTTGAGTGGATTTTTTAATTAATTATTATTTTTCTTGATTTTAATCTTGCCTTTATGTTCATGATACATCATACAAGTTGCTTTATTTTCTAACTTTTTGCATGTTTTTTCAAAATCATAAATAACACTTACTGTTTCACCTTCTTTTTTGTCTCAAAGCATTTCATTATTACAAACCAAATAATCCTCTTTATTAACACGAATGTAAGTTCCTGTACAATCTCTTACAATTGTTCCTGTAAATAATCGATCGTGTTTAATGTTTGTACTGCAAGAAGATAGGGCTAAGGTAAGGAGAGTAGTTAATGAGAAAAGTAGTTTCATATTTCGATAAATTAATAATTATAAAGTTTTTATAGTGTAAATAAATAGAGTTTAACTATTTTAAAAACTTTTTTCATAAAAATTTAGAATAACCAACATTATCGAATCTTGTAAAGAAGTCACTT
>NZ_DLOC01000089.1:0-23984 GCF_002478465.1 Empedobacter sp. UBA7494 | reverse complement strand
ACTATCAAAAATACTAACGCTTACTATTATTCAATCAATAAACAGAAACCAAAATAGAAATATTAACAACTTAAAAATTAATATTAACTAAATGCACTACGGGTTATCAATATCATATTTTTAAGAAGAAATCGCTTCAAAATATTCTTTTTCGATTTGTTCTCTAAAATCTGGATGTGCAATTTCAGCCATTGATTTTACACGTTGTCGAATATTTTTTCCGAATAAATTTGCAACACCATATTCCGTTACAATATAATTTATATGTGCTTTTGTCGTCACAATTCCCGCACCTTGTTTTAGGAAAGGTACTATTTTATTTGCACCTTTTGCTGTTGTTGACGTTAATGCAATGATCGATTTTCCACCTTTACTTAAAGATGATCCGTATATAAAATCAACTTGTCCTCCAACACCAGAAAATATTCGCGAACCAATTGAATCTGCACTTACTTGTCCCGTAACATCTACCTCAATAGCCGAATTAATCGAAACCATTCTATTGTTCTGACTAATCTTCGCAGGATCATTTGTAAAAGAAGCGTCGCGCATTTCTACGCCAGGATTATCATCAATGAAATCATATAACAATTGTGAACCATGCGCTAAAGTCGAAACAATTTTACCTTTTAATAATTTTTTGTTTTCGCCTGTAATCACGCCAAATTTAACCAATGGAACAATTCCATCTGAAAATAATTCGGTATGAATTCCTAAACCTTTATGATTCTTCAAATTATTCAAAACTGCATTTGGAATAGAACCAATACCTAATTGTAAACAATTTTTATCTTCAATTAATTCAGCAATATAATTCCCAATTTTAGCTTCTTCAACTATAATATTTCCATTATCCAAGATATCTAACGGTTGATGATGTTCTACTAAATACGTGATAGTCGAAATATGTAAAATTCCGTCACCAAATGTGCGTGGCATATATTTGTTCACTTGCGCAATAACCACACGAGAAGTCTCAATTGCCGCTCTAATATTCTCCACAGAAGTCCCTAAAGAACAATAACCATGAGAATCTGGCTCAGAAATCTGAATTAAAACAACATCAACATTCAATTCAGTTCGAATCACTTTTCCCATTTCGCTAAAGAAAATCGGTAAATACGAACCGAACCATTTCCTTCTTTTATCATGTGACGCACATTAGCGCCAAAAAAAAGAATTGACAAAAAATGAGTCTTTATTAACAGGATTTGCATATTCTGCATTTCCACTTGTATGAATATGACAAAACTCTACATCTCTCAATTCATGCGCTCCTTCGATAATTCTGTTACCAAAAATGTAGGCGTAGCCGCAGCTGCATGAACGTAAACACGATCGCCAGATTTGATTTCTTTTACAGCTTCTGTTGCAGAAGTATATTTCAATAATCGTGCAAAATAAAGGCTTTGATGCTTTATAATAAACGATATTTTTCATCAAAATCTAATCAAATTTTATTCCTAATAATTGGAATTGTAGTTTGCGTTTTTCTTGATAAAATTATTCATCAAAAAAGTCGATAGAACGGCGATAATTATAAAAAAATAATCTTCTGCGAGCTTCTAAATCATTGACACGAATCGACGAAACATCATCAATCTGAAAATACAAAGAGCCTTCGTCCGTTCCTTCCGAACCAATACATTTCAACTCAAAATCATCTTCAGTTAAATTTCGAATAAAACCTGCAAAACGACTATTATTGTTTAATTGAATACGTGATACATATTCGGTTTGATCATTTATTTCGCCTAAAATTTGACGAACCCAATTTTCTTCTGCTGTTGCATTAAATGTAATTGGATTTTCTTGATCCAAATCGGTGTGATGTTCTTTCAAATAATTAAGACATTTGCAGTAATCATCAACATCTATTCGACTAATTTTAAAATAAGGTTCGATTAAAATTCCATCTTTTTTACCATATTTCGAAATGTGTTGCATTGTAAAAAATTCGTCATTAAAATCTAAAATATATCCAGCCCAAAAATTGTCTCCTTCGGGATCATTGTAAACGGCAATAATTGATTGATTTTCTTTTGAGTGTTGTAATATTTTATAGAAGTTAGAATTCATATTTCTTTGAGTTAAAAAGTCAAATTACGAATCTTTATGGATAAAAAAAAAGGTTCTTGATTAGTTCAAAAACCTTTTCTTTCTATTAATTTGCTTTTCGGAATATCGAAGCTTCATAACTTAATGATTGCCAATCTCCTTTTTGCAGATTATCTAATTTTATTTTTTTGTAGATATTTTCTTCTCCCGCAACAGTTACCGTGAATTGTGTACGATCTAAAATATTTTTTTCTGAAATTGTATAATTAATATCAAATTTCTTTTTTGTCAATTTCTCTACAATTGGTTTTAAATAAGCTATAGCAGCTTCAGAATTTTTGAATTGTTCGTTTTGTGGAAATTGTACATCAAAATATCCTTCGTATGTAAAATCTGGTTCTGTAATAATTAAATTATAAGGATCCGCAAACAAGGCTGGACGCTGTTTTTGGTATTCTTTTTCAGTTTTATATTGACGTTTTTCTTCTTTATAAATCAACGGATATTTATCAGCAAGAACAGCTAATTTATCGGCATCATAAGAATACGGAATTCCGTCATGGAAAACATTGTAAAACGCAGGATTCACCAACCATTGATCGACAATTTTCTTATCTTTTACCATATAAATCATCACTCCATTTTCTTGCGCTTGAAAAGTAGACGATTGATATCCATACTCCAAAATTGGTTTTCCTAATTGTATAGCCGCAGCATTTTCTAACATAAAATTAAACTTCTCATAAGCCTTTGTTTCATCGCTTAAAGGAGCCATTCCATATACTTTTGTCGAAGCATCTACATTTTTATCATTAATCATAGAGGTTACTTGCGCTGTTGCAAAATTTGCAAGAACAACAGTGGCTGTAAGTAAAATTTGTTTTATCATGTATTGTATATCTTTATTTTAAAATGTGTTCCAAATTTATTGATAAATTTCGATAGTTATCTTACCTGATTGTGTAATACTTCCGCGATACATTCCGGCAGTGTTAAAAGGAAAACTTGCTTGACCATTTTTATCTAAAATAATCATTCCGCCATCGCCTCCTAAATCACCAATTTTCTTAATAACTTCTTCACCAGCTTTTTTCGAAGAAAGTTTTTTGTAATTCATCAAAGCCGCAACATCATATGCCGCAACAGCTTTAATAAAATATTCGCCCCAACCTGTACTCGAAACACCAACTTCGCTATTTGCATAGGTTCCAGCTCCGATAATTGGCGAATCACCAACACGACCAAAACGTTTATTTGTCATTCCGCCAGTCGAAGTTCCTGCCGAGATATGACCTTTATTGTCCAAAGCAACTGCGCCAACTGTACCAAATTTTTCATCAACAAAATTGAATGGAACATACGCTTGTGTTTTAGCATCGTGGTCTAATTCCATTTTTTCTTTGTCTTTTTCCAAAACTTTTTGAAGAGAATTCCAGCGTTCCTCAGTTTTAAAATAACTTGGATCAACAATTTCTAAACCTCTAGTTTGAGCAAATTCTTCTGCTCCTTTTCCAACCATCATCACATGAGCAGAATTTTGTAAAACAGCTTTTGCTGCTAAAATTGGATTTTTAATCCTTGTAACTCCAGCCACAGCACCAGCTTGCATTGTATTTCCAATCATCAACGAAGCGTCTAATTCATTTTTACCTTCATGCGTAAAAACCGCTCCTTTTCCTGCATTAAACAAAGGTGAATTTTCCATTACTTTTATGGCTTCTATCACTGCATTTTCACTTTCGCCACCCTGTTTGATGACTTCATAACCTTTTGTCAAAGATTCAGCTAAAGCATCTCGGTACGCTTTTTCCTTTTCGGGTGTCATATTTTTTTTCAGAATTGTACCAGCACCACCATGAATTACCAAAACAACTTTGTCTTGTTTCGTTTGTGCATATGTAGAGATTGTCAAAACTGATAAGATTAAACCGACTATTTTTTTCATGTGTAAAATTTTATTCAACGTCTAAAAATAGAAAAGTTTATAGAAATTAACTATTTTTAGCATTGAATTTGATAACGAAATATCAACAACTGTTAATAAACAAATAAATTACCTATGAACTCTAATAAACACTATCTTTCTAACAATGTCTTGTTACAGTTAGCATTTATTGCAATAATACTTTTAGTTTTTGGATTAATTACCAAAAATCTTTTAGCATTTTTCCCTGGATTTCTCGGTGCTTTGTGTTTGTATGTTTTGCTTTTAAATCCTTTGCAATGGCTAGTAAAAGTAAAAAAATGGAACAAATTAGCAAGTGTAATTATCTTAATGATTAGTAGCGCGATTTTGATTATTGGACCTCTTTATTTATTAATTCAAATGTTAACGAATAAAGTAATGGTACTATTAAATGACACAGCTCAAATTAAAACAGATGTCAATAAAATTATTCAAATGTTGCAAACCAAATTTCATATCGATGTGTTTAGTGCAACAAACATTGAAAAAATAACACAAGTTGGAGGTAAATTATTAGAAAAAACACTGAATGCTTCAATGGATATGACAGTTCAGTTGGGGGTTGCGTTCCTTATTTTGTATTTTATGTTGATGAATCATCAAAAACTTGAAAATTGGTTTTACAGAACTATTCCGCTTAAAACAAGTAATTTAGTGAAGATGAACAAAGATTTGAAAGATTTGGTCATTTCTAATGCAGTAGGTATGCCGTTAACAGCCTTTCTACAAGCAATTATTGCCTACATTGGATATCTTATTTTCGGAGTTGATGATGCCTTTACATGGTTTATTCTAACAATTTTTGCGGCGATGTTGCCAGTAGTTGGAGCAGCATTAATTTATGTTCCTTTAGCATTATTTCTATTAGCAAAAGGTGATTCAGGGCAAGCGATCGGATTATTGATTTATTGTTTTGTTATTGTTGGATTATCAGACAATTTGATTCGTTTAGTTTTACAGAAAAAAATGGCGGATGTTCATCCATTAATTACTATTTTTGGGGTAATCGTTGGTTTAAATCTATTCGGATTTATCGGAATTATATTTGGACCTATCTTATTTTCAGTATTCTTTTGGTTAGTCAAATTGTACAAATACGAATTTATTGATCCAAATCCTGAAGATTAATTATTATTAAAAACCAATTAAAAATGAGTATAGAAAACTTTAAATTCTTTAAACCTTTAGAACCACGTTGGAGTGATTTTGATCCAATTGGTCATGTAAATAATGTATTTTATTTTGAATATTTCCAGATCGGTAGAGCCTATTATATGATGGCTTCGAGTAAAAAATGGCAATGGACGCAACACATGTTTGTTATTGCGCATATGGAAGCGAGTTATCAAAAAGAATTACGTCCAAATGTGATAGAGCCCCGTATTGGTGTACGAGTTACAAAATTAGGAAATAAGAGTTTCGATTTTGAATATATTGTCACAAGTAAAAGCGAAAATGGCGAAGATGTTATTCATTGTATCGGAAAAAGTACACAAGTAATGTACGATATGGAAGAGAAAAAATCGATGGAATTGCCAGATTGGGTAAAAAATGATTTTAAGAATTACGAAGGTAATCTTTAGAAAATAATACTAAAAAATTCAACAGTAGTTAAGTCTTTTCGTTAGATAATGATTAGATTTAACTACTTTTTCTTTTTAAACTCGTTGCGTTATGAAAAATTTGTTTTTAATGCGTCATGCAAAAAGTAAATGGAACGAAAATGTTTCAGATCAATTTCGTTCTATCACAGAGATTGGTGAATTCAAAACGAATAAAGTAGCAAATTATATTCATCAAAATTTTGAATTGAAATTTGATCAAATATTTTCTAGCAAAGCAGTTAGAGCAAAAGAAACTTCTCTACTTGTCAAACCTATTTTATTTCCTAATCAAACCATTCATATCGAAGATGATTTGTATACTTTTTCACATTATTTAATAGACAAATGGATTAGAAATTTGGATAATGAATTGCAAAATGTTCTTATTTTTGGACATAATCCTGCGTTTACAGATATTACCAATCAATTAGGAAATGAAATGATTTATAATCTTTCGACTTCTGGATTTGTCTGGATACAGTTTGATTCGGATAATTGGAAATCGATTCAAAAAGGAAAAACCATAAAAATAATTTTACCTAAAGAAATTAAATGAAAAAATATATAAACCGCGAAATCAGCTGGCTTTCTTTCAATGCGCGCGTGTTGCAAGAGGCTTCTGACGAAACAGTTCCGTTGTTAGAACGAATTCGTTTTTTAGGAATTTATTCGAACAATTTAGATGAATTTTATTCGGTTCGATATTCTACAATTTTGCGCTCGATACAGTTCAAAGATGTAGAAATTGTTTATCAAAATATTGTATCAGATCAAACGGACGAAGAATTAATTGATGAAATCAATGAAATTGTGCGTCAACAACGAGTCCAGTACGATGATTTACATAATCAATTATTCAAAGAATTAGAGAATCACAATATTTTTGTGATAGATGATACATCAATTCCTGAGAATTATTTAGAATTTATTTCCGAATATTTTTACAACGAATTTATTCATACGGTTGGAGTTTTTATTTTAGATGATATTAAAAAAGCGCCTCCTTTACGCGATGGATCGTTCTATTTAGCCGTTAAAATGCAATTAAAAGACAAAGTTCAATATGCACTTTTGATTGTTCCAACGCATTTATTTTCGCGTTTTATTGTGCTTCCAAAGTATGATCAAAATACGTATGTCATGTATTTGGAAGATATTATTCGTTTTCATTTGAAAGATATTTTCAAAATGTTTGATTTCGAAACAATTGAAGCACATTCCATCAAAATTACACGAGATAGCGAACTTGATTTTGATAACGATTTAGAACATAGTTTATTAGAAAAAGTCATCAATAGTTTAGAAAATCGTAAAAAAGGTGTTCCTGTCCGATTAGTTTATGATGCTGAAATTGCACCAGATACGTTGAAATTTTTCTTGAAAAAATTACGATTAGACGAATATGATAGTATCAATCCGGGTGGAAAATATCACAACAAACGAGATTTGATGAGCTTTCCAAGTTTTGATATTCCAAATTTAACGTACGAAAAAATAAAACCAATTATTCAGAAAAAACCTTTTGAATATAACAGTTATTTTCAGGCTTTTACGGAAAATGAGGAAATGATGATGGCGCCTTATCATGATTATTCTTTGTTGTTAAAATTTCTTCGTGAAGCTGCAATTGACCCTAAAGTAACCAAAATAAAAATTACTATTTATCGTGTTGCAAAAGATTCACAAGTGATGCATTCTTTGATAAACGCAGCTATGAACGGAAAAGAAGTAACTGCTGTTTTGGAACTTCGTGCGCGATTTGATGAATCCAATAATGCGATGTGGTCGAAAAAATTGCAAGAAGCTGGCGTGAATGTTATTTTTGGAGTTCCAGGGTTGAAAGTACATTCGAAAATTGGTTATATCGAACGTAAACCAGAAGGAATGTTGGCACAGAAATATGTGTTTATCAGTACAGGAAATTTTCATGCAGGAACAGCAAAAATTTATACAGATTATACATATTTCACAACTAATCCTGGAATAACAAAGGATGTTGAACAGATTTTTAAATTTTTTGGAGCTAATTATTTGAACTTAACGTACAATCATTTATTGGTTTCACCTTATGGAACACGTAAAAAAATTGTCAAGATGATTAAACGAGAAATCAAAAATCATCAAGCTGGTTTACCTGCGGAAATCAACATGAAACTAAACAGTTTAAGCGATAAACAAATTATTGATTTATTTTACAAAGCTTCTCAAAAAGGAGTAAAAGTTCGTTTGGTTGTGCGTGGAATCAATTGTTTGATTCCTGGAGTTAAAAGTCTTTCCGAAAATATTGAATGTGTGAGCGTTATTGATAAATTTTTGGAACATCCACGTGTGTATTGGTTTAAGAATGCAGGCGATGACAAAGTTTATATTTCCTCTGCAGATATGATGGAACGTAATTTGGATAATCGTGTGGAAGTAGCGTGTCCGATTTACGATCATAAATTCAAAAAAATAGTTATGGATACGTTTAATTTGAGTTTTGAAGATAATGTAAAAGGTCGCTTAATAACGGCTGAATCTTCTTTGGAATACAAGCGAAACAATAAAAAACCAAACCGCTCTCAGTTTACAACCTACGAATATTTTAAAAAATTAAACGAACAAGAAAATGAAGATTAGAAAATTAGGAGCAATAGATATTGGATCTAACGCCATGCGATTGTTGATTAATTATGTTTACGAAGAAGAAGGTCGTACGCCAATTTTTAATAAAACTAGTATTGTGAGAATGCCTATTCGTTTGGGACACGACGTTTTTATTGATGGACAAATTTCTGAAACAAATATCAATCGTATCTGTGATGCTATGTTGTCTTATGCATTGATGATGAAGGTTTATGATATTGAAATCTATAAAGCTTATGCAACTTCTGCTATGCGAGAAGCAAAAAACGGAAAAGATGTTGTAAAAAAAGTGATTAAAAAATCTGGAATTAACATCGAGATTATAGATGGAAAAACTGAAGCTGAATTACTTTTTAATACGGAATTAGGTGATTTTATACAAGACAAAAAAATCTATTTGTATGTAGATGTTGGTGGTGGTAGTACCGAATTAACGTTATTAAAAGATAATAAGGTTTTTACGTCAAAATCTTTTGAAGTAGGAACTGTACGTTTGTTAGAAAATAAAGTTTCTCCAAATACTTTTAACGAAATGAAAGAATGGATTCATGAAAACATTGGTCATGACGAAGTAGAATTAATTGGTTCTGGAGGAAACATCAACCATGTGTACAAATATTCTGGTGTAAAACTAGGAATGCCTTTGAGTAGTGTTTATGTGAAAAAACATTATCAAATTCTACAAACAATGACTGCGGAACAGCGTATGCAGAATTTCAATATGAAACCCGATCGCGCTGATGTAGTGGTTTATGCATTAGAAATTTATAATAATGTACTAAAATGGTCGCATGCGAAGAAAATTCATGTTCCGAAAATTGGACTTTCGGACGGAATTATTCGAAAAGTATATAAAGATTTAGAAAAATAAACGATGAGGTCAGATTAGTCTGGCCTTTTATATTAGCTTAATCGATTATAAAATCCAAATTTTTTCTTTAAAATGTATTACTTAATTTAGTTTCATAATTAATTAACACAAAATATAATGAAGAAAAATTTAACGCTGATATTTTCTGCGTTTCTTTTATCTATGTCTGCTTATGCCCAAACGGCAGAGCAAATTGTAGATAATTATGAAGCAAAGGCCATAGCAGGTAATGTTGAGTACAAATTTGATCAAACAATCAATGATGATCTTAACCAAAGGGTTTACACACAAAGAACTTTCCAAGGTATTCCAATTTATAACAGTTATTCAACATATATAATAAAGGATAAACAAGTTATTTCTAAAACTTCATCAGAAAATTTTAATATATCATTAAAGAATGCAGATATTTCTCCATCTTTAAATTTTAACGAGGCTTTAAATAAAGTAGCTCAATCAGAAGGATTAAAAGCTTTTTCAGATTCAAAAATAGACCAAAATGGTGTATATTTTTCGAAAGATGATTCTTCAGAATTGGTTTATTATATTAATGACCAAAACCAAGCAATTCTAAGTTATGCGTTTAGTTATCAATTGGTAAAAGATAACCATAATGATATCATTCATGTTATTGTTAACGCAATGAATGGTGCAATTTTAGAAAAACATAACAATACATTAAGCTGTGGTTTTGATCATGGAGCTTTTCATAATGAGAATTTAGCTACATTTAATAAAGCTGATTGGGATTGGTTATATGCTGATGTTAATAATGTAGCTTCACCACAATACAATGTTTACCAATTACCTTTAGAAGCTCCTAATCGTGGAGGAAGATCATTTGCTGATCTTTCTGTTTCAAATGTTACTGCATCACCGAATGGTTGGCATAACACAGCAGAATCAACTGTAAAAACAAGAACAGAAGGAAACAATGTAAGAGCTGTTAGAGATCATGATTCTAAAGGATATCAGACTTATAATTCTATATCAAATACAGTAACAATCAAAGATACTGATTATGCTGATGGAGGAAATGATTTAAATTTTGATTTTCCAATGAATTTGTCTAACCATCCTTATACTAATTGGGAAGGGGCAACTACTAATTTGTTCTATATGAACAATATGATGCATGATATTTTCTATAATTATGGTTTTACAGAGGCTAATGGAAATTTTCAAAAAGTTAATTTTGATAAAGGAGGAACAGGTAATGATGATGTTGTAGCCTTGGCACAAACAGGAGTGTCGTTAGGGTACACTAACAATGCTACTTTTGCTACACCTGCAGACGGAAGATCTCCAAGAATGGCAATGTACTTATGGAATAAAACTCCAGAACCATTAATTATTAATAGTCCTGCTAATATAGCTGGTAGTTATCAAGCTACTGTTCCTACTTGGGGAGGTACATTAACTTCTACTGCTTTAACTGGAGATCTTGCATTAATTGTAAAAAGTGAAACGACAGGTACGCCTTATGATGGTTGTGGGACAATCACAAATGCTGCAGAAGTAAATGATAAGATAGCAATTATATACCGTGGAGATTGTTCTTTTGCTATAAAAGTAAAAAATGCTCAGAATGCTGGAGCTAAAGCTGCTATTATTGTAAATAATGTAGATGGGATGATTAATATGTCTGGAGATGATACAACAATTACAATTCCAGCAATTTCTATTAGTAAAGCAGATGGAGATGCAATTATGCAAGAATTGCAAAATAAAGTAGTCGTTAATGGATCTTTATTAAAACCAGATGAATCATTTATTGATGGAAGTTTAGACAACGGAATTATTGCACATGAATATGGACATGGAATTTCTAATCGTTTGACTGGTCCAATCACAAATGCTAACTGTTTGAATAATCTTGAACAAATGGGTGAAGGTTGGTCTGATTTCTTTGGATTGATGATTACTCAATTGCCATCTGATATAAGTACTACTAAAAGAGGAATAGGAACATTTGCTGTAGGTGAAAAGAAAGAAGGTGTTGGAATTCGTCCTACAGTTTATTCGACTGATATGACAGTTAATCCTGCTAGATATGGATTCTTAAAAACTTATAGTAATTCAGATTCTCCTCACAATACTGGTTACGTATGGGCTTCTATGCTTTGGGATTTAAACTGGAAAATGGTTAATAAATATGGTTTCTCTCCAGATTTATATAATGGTAAAGCTGGTAATAATATGGCTATACAATTAGTAATGACAGGTCTTAAGTTACAACCTTGTTCTCCAGGATTTGTAGATGGACGTGATGCTATTCTTAAAGCTGACGAACAATTAAATAATGGAGTTAATAAGTGTGAGATTTGGGAAGCATTTTCAGCTCGTGGTTTAGGTTATAGCGCTAAACAAGGAAGTTCTAACAGTAGAACAGATGGAACAGAAGCTTTTGATATGCCACCAGTTGAAGAGTTAGAATGTAAACTAGCTACTTCTGATGTTAAACAATCTACTTTCCAAATGTATCCTAACCCAGCTAAGGATGTAGTTTACATTGTTGATAAATCTATTAAAAATGATATCAAAGTTGATATTGTTGATATGACAGGTAAAGTTGTTTCAACTTCTAATGTAAAATTTGATGGTCAAAAAGGAACAGTTTCCACTGATAATTTACCAAAAGGTATTTACATCTTAAAATTTGAAACAGATAATGGAACTATTACAAAAAAATTGATTAAAAACTAAATTTTAGTCTCAAAATAAATAAAACTAAAAATCCATCTCAATTTTTGAGATGGATTTTTTAATTTGCTTTAGAAAATTGATATCGGTTTAGGTTGTTTTGATAAACTGGTTATATTTACCAAAATAGCTTTTTAGTTTGGTTGTTGGTTAGTAATCTTAAAAGCATTACAAACGATGTTGTTTGTTGATACAAATGTCTTGAATAAATACTAAACTAAAAAATGTAGACTATCATCAAAGTGTCTACAGGTTGAAAAAAATAAATCTAAGTAGTAAATAAAATGTATTGATTTAAAACATTATTAATTATTTTAAATCAGTTGTTTAATTTTTTTTTATTTCGGGATTTATAAAATTGTTTAAAGAATTTATATAATTTCTTTAAAAGGAATTTCGAGTTGAGTTCCGAATTTTTTTTGATTATTGGATAAATTAGAAATAGATACTCCTAATAATCGAACTGGTTTTTCTGAGGAGTAACCTTCGGTTAATAAATCATAACAAATTTGATCAAAAAGTTCTCTATTTTTAACTGGAAATGATGCTGATTTACTTTTTGTAGTTACCGAAAAATCATTGTGTTTTATTTTTACAGTAATTGTTCTTCCATAAATTGATGTTTTTAAGGAAAAGTTCCAAACATCTTCCATTAGTGGAAATAAAGCGATTTGCATTTCTTCTAATGTTTCTAAATCTTTGCTAAAAGTTGTTTCTGAACCAGATGATTTTCGCAATCGAGTTGGGTTGACCTCTCTAAAATCTAATCCTCTAACAATATTGTAATAGTATTTACCAGATTTTCCGAATTCGCGTAAGAGTTTTTCTAATTCTAGGTTCTTCAAGTCCAAACCTGTATGAATACCCATCATTTGCATACGTTCGGCAGTTACTTTCCCAATTCCATGAAATTTTTTGATTGGTAATTGATCAATAAAACTTTCAGACATTTTAGGTGTAATTACATAAAGTCCATCAGGTTTGTTATAATCCGAAGCAATTTTAGCTAAAAATTTATTGAACGAAACACCTGCAGAAGCAGTCAAATCTGTTCGTTCTTTTATTTTTTGTTTGATTTCGTTTGCAATATCTGTGGCGATTTCGATGTTTTTATGGTTAATTGTTACATCCAAAAAAGCTTCATCCAAAGATAAAGGTTCAACCAAATCAGTATATTCAAGAAATATTTCACGAATTTGATTCGAAACTTCTTTATAAACTTGAAATCGTGGTTTTACAAATATCAAATGTGGACATTTGCGTTTTGCAACAACAGAAGACATTGCAGAGCCGACGCCATATTTTCTAGCTTCGTAACTAGCGGTAGCAATCACACCACGTTCTTCATTTCCGCCAACAGCAATGCATTTCCCTCTTAATTCGGGGAAATCTCGTTGTTCAACAGAAGCATAAAAAGCGTCCATATCGATGTGAATAATCTTACGCTGCATCTTGCAAAATTACTCGCTTTATTTTAAATGATACTCTTGAATAAAGTTTTTTAAGTTTTTCTTATCGGCAACAATTGTCAAATAATCGCCCAATTCAATTGGTACATTTCGATCAGGATTGTGAATCATTTTTCCATCGCGCTCTATCGAAACCACAATTCCTTTTGCCGTATCTTTTACCCAGCCAATCGATTTATGCTCCAAAACACAAAAATCATTCGGAATAACTACTTTATCCAACGTAAAATTATCTGTATTTTTAAGATCATTATTTTCTGGAGGAGTTTCACCAATAATTTGCAAATACTTCTCAAATCGTTGAATATGTTCATCCGTTCCAATAATTCCAATTTTATCGAAAGGATATAAAACTGATTCAGAATTTGGAGTCTGAATAATTCGATCGCCACGTTTGATATAGGCAATATTGATCTGAAATTTTGTTCGCCAATCCAATTCACCCAAAAAAACACCAATAAAATTGGCATTTTGCGGAACAATCATATCCGAAATATGCGTGTTATCCCAAGTATATTGAAATTTATCTTGTTTCTTTTTCTCTTCAATTTTTTTAGTCAAAATTTCACGTTCATTTAAGTTATAAATGAATTTTGTTTGAATATAATTGTAAAACTGATTGAAATATTTTGAAAGAAAATACATAGTAATCAATAATCCAATAACCAAAACAATTGAAGCAATTGTACTTGAAAAAAATTGATTATAAATAAAAATTACAGCAACTACAACTAAAGTTAAACGTATAGAAATAATTGCAATAATTGGTGCACGATTGTAATTAGATTCATCCCAAAACTCTCTGATAATTTCTCTTTTTGGACGATTTCCAATAATTGCCCAAATAAATGGAATACACAATACAAATGTCAATGTAAGGCTAACCAAACTTGCGCCAAAATAGGTAAACCAGTCGCTTAATAAGAATAAAACGTAGCTTTTGATAATCAATGTGATTGCGATAATGATTATTCCATTGATAAAAATTGTAGAAACTGTTTGTTTGATGATTTTATTCCATTTATTTTCGTTTTGAATGTGTTGTGTATCAGATGAATAATTTTCAACACCTTGAATAAATTTTTGTGGAAGAAGTTTTTCCAGTAAAGTATAAACTTTGTCAGATGATTTTATTAAATAAGGTGTAGTAAATGTTGTAATTGCCGAAACACCGACTGCAACAGGAAATAAGAAGTCGCTTGTTACGCCAAGAGAAAGTCCCAAACCAGCAACGATGAAAGCAAATTCACCAATTTGTGCCATACTCATTCCTACTTGTACGGACTGTTTTAGCGGTTGTCCTGAAATTATAGCACCTAAAGTGGTAAAAATTAACTTTCCAAAAATAGTCAGCAATGTTACAATCAAAATTGCCCATTTGTGTTCGTACATTGAAACAGGATCAATCATCATTCCAATAGAAATAAAGAAGATTGTAGCAAATAAATTTTTTACAGATTGAAAATTATGTTCGATTTTTTCTGCATAAACAGTTTCAGCTAGAATAGACCCCATTACAAATGCACCCAATTCTATAGAAAAACCAGCACTATCCGCTATATAAACCATTCCAAGACATAATCCAATTGAGATAATTAGTAAAGTTTCATCATCTAAATAGTTCTTAATTGAACGTAAAAAAGTTGGAATAATAAAAATTCCTCCAATAAACCAAACCGCTAAAAAGAAACCTAATTTAACGAAAGAATTAATCATTTCTGCTCCGTTAAAATGCTGGCTAACCGCCATAGTAGAAAGCATAACCATTAATAAAATGACTACAATATCTTCTACAATTAAAATTCCGAAAACGACATTCGCGAATTTCTTTCGTTTCAATCCTAATTCATCAAATGCTCTAATAATAATGGTTGTAGAGGAACTTGCTAATAAACCGCCGAGGAAAATGCTGTCCATCTTCGACCAATTCATAAATCGACCAACTAAATAACCAACGGTTACAATACAAATAATTTCGACAATTGCAGTGATGGAGGCAGAGCCACCAACATTGAGTAATTTTTTGAAACTAAATTCGAGACCAAGACTAAAAAGCAAAAATATAACACCAATCTTCGCCCAAATCTCCACATTATGTTCTTCTGCAACTGTGGGAATATATTCGAAATGCGGTCCAACCAAAAAACCAGCAATAATATAACCTAAAACAAGAGGTTGGTTGATACGTTTGAAAATAAGCGTCGTCACAGCGCCTACACATAGAATTAATCCAAGATCGGTAATGAGTTTTGGCAGGTGTTCTTCCATAAATTGCGTTTAATCTGTACTAATTTATGAATTTTTTAAAAGATAATTAATTGTTCAACTATTGATTAACTTTATATCATTATCAATTTTGTTTGAGAATAAAAAAAAACTCACTAATTCTAATGAACTAATGAGTTTGTATTTTATTATCGAAACGATATTTTACAAAGTAATTTTTGCTAAATAAGAATCTCCTTCGGTTTTTATTTTTGTACATTTTAGTTGATGATATTCGCACGCATTTTTTAACGTGTCAAAATCCAAATACAACCATTGAATAGGTTCTTCTTGCTCGCCTTTATAATGAACCGTAAAATCTAATTCACCATAGTAATTTCCATTACTCGGAATCCATTTTCCACCATCTTCGTCTTCATCAAACATATAAATAATGTCGGTTCCATCAATCAAAACTTGACCATTCTCGGTTAATAAATTTTTGATTTTATCCAAGAAAACATTAATTAAAACTAAATTCTGAAAAATTCCAGTTCCGTTCATCAAAAATAGAATCGTATCAAATTTCTCAGCTTCATTGATTTCAAGGAAATTCTGAACTTTTGCATTGTTGATTCCTCTCAACAAACAAGCTTCAATCGCTTTTGGAGAAATATCAATCGCTAAAACATCCAACCCTTTTTCTTGCAAATAAAGTGAATGAGAACCTGCTCCACAACCAACATCCAATATTTTTCCTTTTGATAAATCCAATGCTTTTTGCTCCAAAATTGGCATGTCATCATAATCTCTAAAAAGATAATCAATTGGCATCACATCCAACTCAGAAATTGATGTTTCGGTATAGAGATCTTCGGGCGAATGATTGGTTTGATAATCTAAAATTGCCTGTCCGAAAAGGTCTTTCATGTTATTTTTATTTTTATTTTCTGATTAATACAGAAACTTTTATTTATTATTTTTTGCTAAAATTGCCTCAACAATTTGCTGTGCATGTACGCGCGAATTTTCAATAAACCAAATATTTGTCAACATACCACCACAAACAACGCCTGCCAAATATAAACCATCCACATTTGTTTCCATTGTTTCGGGATTGTAAGTTGGTGTTTTCAATTCATCATCACTGAAAGTTATTCCACAGTTCTCCAAAAAATTGAAATTTGGATGATAACCAGTTAAAGCTAAAACGGTATCATTTTCAATTGAAATATCACCTTCTGGTGTTTTGATATGAACTTGATTTTCGTCAATAGAAGTAATATTCGAGTTGAAATAAGCTTTGATACTTCCTTCTGCAATTCGATTTTCGATATCAGGACGAACCCAATATTTTAGTCGATGCGTAAAACCTTCGCCACGAATCACCATTGTTACATTGGCACCTTTTCGATAACATTCTAAAGCTGCATCAATAGAAGAATTATTCGCTCCAACAACCACTACGTTCTGAAAAGAATAAGGGTGAGCTTCCTTGTAATAATGATGAACTTTTGGCAAATTTTCACCTTCAATATTCATTAAGTTTGGAATGTCATAAAAACCAGTTGCAAGGACTATATTGTTAGTTGAATAGTTATTTTTTGATGTTTTAACTTCGAAATGATTTGTTTCAACTTTATTAATCGTTTCAACTTCTTCGTATAGATTTAGATTGAATTTGAAATATTTATGAATGTTTCGATAATATTCTAACGCCTCTTGTCGACCAGGTTTTGGCGCAATACAATTGAACGGAATTTCTCCAATTTCTAATCGTTCGGCAGTCGAAAAAAATGTCATATACAAAGGATAGTTGTACAAACTATTTGTTAAAGCACCTTTTTCAATAATTAAATAAGAAAGATTGTTTCTTTTCGCTTCTATTGCACAAGCCAAACCAATTGGCCCAGCACCTACAATTATCAAATCATATTGTTCTTTCATCAAGCAAATTTACGGATAATCAGTTCGGTAATCTTTATGATTTTCTTCAATTTTTTTAAAAATAATGTTTAACTATTTGGATTAACGAAATATATTAATAATTTTGTTTGACAATTTTGTCAAAATAAAAAAGCCGCACAGATATGAAAGACGATACAGAAGAATTGATCAAAGAAACAGCGAAAAGAATGTTTTTTGGTGAAGGTAGATTTCATGCAACAACGCAAGAAATAGCTGATGAAGCGAAAGTGAATAGAACGTTGATTAATTATTATTTCAGATCGCGAAACAATTTAATTAGTATTATTTACGAAGAAGCTACGCGAGTAAGTAATGAAAAATCGCATGCTATTTTTGATAGAAATCGTGATATCAAAGAAATGATTGGCGAATTTATAGAGGATTCTATTGCAACATCAATCAAGTATCCATATTTGGAAACTTACATCGTTACCGAAATGAATAAAAATAATACAATGTGTTCTAAGTTAATGAAAGATGATTTAGATGTAGTTGTAAATGTTTTTTACGAAAGATTAGAGGAAGAAATGGAAAAAGGAACGATTAAAAAGATGGAGCCACTTCAGTTTTTGTTAAACATGATTTCATTGGTTAATTATCCATTTACAATTCGTCCGCTACTTCAATTGGATTTGAAATTGAGCGACGAAGATTTCAAACGTATTCTTTCTGATCGAAAAGAAATTATTCTCAATACACTTTTTAATAATTAATATATCAATGAAAAGGTTAAAACAATTACTTTCTATAGCGATTGTAGCGTTGATGAGTTCTGCTAATGCCCAAGAAATTATTGCACTTAAAGATGCAGTAAATTTTGCACTAGAAAACAAAGCAGATGCAAAACGTGCAGATTTGGCAATCAAAAAAGCCGAATACAAAATTGATGAAGCCAGAGCAGGAGCTTTGCCTCAAGTAAATGCCAATGCAAGTTTGCAATATAATCCAATTGTACAAGAAATGGCGTTGACAATGGGAGGACAAACAACTGTGATTAAAATGGGACAACCATGGAATTCGAGTTTGGGCGTTACGGTAAATCAAACATTGTTTGATCAACGAGTTTTTACAGGTTTGAAAGCCGCGAAAACAACGCGCGAATTTTATCAGGTGAATGCAGATTTAACAGATGAACAAATTATTGAGCGTGTAGCGAATGCGTATTACCAAGTTTTTATTCAAGAAGAAAAATTAAAAACGATTGAAAAAAGTTACGAAAACACAAATAAAGTTCGAAATGTAATCAAAAGTTTAGTGGATAATGGTTTGGCAAAACCAATTGATTTGGACCGAATTGTTGTGCAATTAAATAATATTTCTTCTTCACGTCAACAATTGGTAAATGCAGTTGAAATCAACAAAAATGCGTTGAAATTCTATATGGGTTATCCAATTGAGCAACCAATTAATTTAACAGAAGAAACAATTACGCCAAATTTAGTTTTGTTGGAAGATCAAATAGATGTTGAAAATAGAACCGAATTTAAAGTTTTATCGAAACAAAAAGAATTGTTAGGTTTTGCGAAAGAAGCTGAGCGTGTGAATTTATATCCAACTGTTGGTTTAGCTGGAAATTATGGATTGCAAGGTTTTGGCGAAAAATTTATTACTTCGAAAAGTTACATTTGGTCAGATTTGGCTTCGATTGGTTTGAGTGTTAAAGTTCCGATTTTTTCGGGTGGAGCTACAAAAGCAAAAATTAATCAAGCAGAAATTGATTTGTTGGATATCGAAGAACAAATGAATGACACAAAACTTGGTTTGAGTTTAGAATATCAAAATGCAAAAGCACAAATTGAAAATGCGCTGAAAAGTGTCGATATTCAAGAAGAAAACGTGAGTTTGGCAGAGAAAGTTTTAGCAAATACTCAAAATAACTACCAACAAGGTTTGGCAAATTTGACAGAAATTTTAGATGCTGAAAATGCGTTGACAGATGCTCGAAATAATTACTCAAATGCTTTATTAGAATATAAAATTGCCGAAATCGCATTAATCAAAGCAAAAGGAGATTTAAAAACATTAATTCAATAATAGAACCGATTTTATGAAATCAGTAAAAACTTTACTTTATATATTAATTGCTGCTGGCTTGATTGGTGGAGCAGTTTACATCATCAAAAATAACAAAGCGAAGCAAGAAGAGGAAGTTGCGATTGTAAATGCTAATAACGATGAGGTTGTGGTAAATACAATTAAAGCAAAATACGAAAGCTTAAATACAGATTATACGTCAAACGGTACATTTGCGCCATTTCAGGAAATGAGTTTTCCTTCAGAAATTTCAGGAAGAATTGTTCGTGTATTGGTAGATGAAGGTAGTTATGTTTCTGTTGGTCAAACATTGGCAACAATCAAAAAAGATGCAATTGAGGTTGATGTAACTCAAGCACAAAATAATCTTCAAAATGCGATTATAGATAATCAACGTTACGAAAATGCGTACAAAACTGGAGGAGTAACAAAGCAACAATTGGATAATTCACGTTTGCAATTAAAAAATGCAAGAGCAGCGGTTTCTGCACAAAATTTACGTGTTCGTGATACCAATGTAAAAGCAACTATTTCTGGTGTGATTAACAAGCGTTACATAGAGCCAGGATCTGTAGTAGCACCGGGTTCGCAAATGTTTGATATTGTTAATGTATCAAAACTGAAATTACAAGTTACGGTAACAGAAGCAGAAGTTGTGAATTTGAAAGTGGGACAAACAATCAAAGTATTGGCGAGTGTTTTTCCTGATCAAGAATTTGCAGGGAGAATTTCTTTTATTGCGCCTAAAGCAGATGCTTCATTAAATTTCCCAGTAGAAATTCAAGTTTCTAACAATTCTGGTTTAAAAGCTGGTATGTATGGAACGGCAGTTTTCTCTTCTAAAGATGATGTAAATGCGGGGAAAAATGTATTAGTTGTTCCAGCAAATGCTTTCGTAAATGGAATTAGTTCGGGACAAGTTTTCGTGGTTGAAAATAATGCAGCGAAATTAACGAATGTTGTGATTGGGAAAACGGTTGGAACTGAAGTTGAAATTATCAGCGGATTAAAAGATGGAGCTGAAATCGTAACAAGTGGTCAGATTAATCTGAAAGATGGCACGAAAGTGAAAGTTGTAAAATAAGAGTAGTTTTTCCATGAAAATAGCAGAAATATCAATTAAACGTCCCACAATGATTATCGTGTTATTCACGATTTTAACATTAGGAGGATTGTTTAGTTATACGCAAATGGGATACGAATTAATCCCAAAATTTGAAACGAATGTTGTTACGATTTCAACGGTTTATCCTGGAGCTTCTCCAAACGAAGTTGAAAATTCTGTAACCAAAAAGATAGAGGATGCGGTTGCAGCCTTAGAAAATGTAAAGAAAGTAGAATCGAAATCATACGAAAGTTTATCAGTTGTAATGGTGACGTTGAATTCTGATGCAAATGCAGATTTAGCGTTGAATGATGCGCAACGTAAGATTAATGCCATTGAGAAAGATTTACCTGATGATGTCGATCCGCCTTCTTTGACGAAATTCTCGTTAAGTGATTTACCAATTATTACAGCTGGTGTAACGTCTGATAAGTTGACAGAAAAAGATTTGTATGATTTGTTAGATAAAAAAATAGAACCAGTTTTATCACGTGTGACAGGTGTTGCGCAAGTAAATTTGATTGGAGGTCAAGAACGTGAAATTCAGGTAAGTTTAGATCCTTTGAAATTGAAAGGTTACGGATTATCTGTGCCTCAAGTTCAGCAAGCGATTTTGACTTCTAATTTAGATTTCCCAACAGGAAGTGTAAAAACGCGTGAAAATTCGACAATTATTCGTCTTTCGGGAAAATATAAATCGGTTAATGAATTAAATAATTTAGTAATTTCTTCAAATAATGGCATTCAAGTTCGTTTGTCAGAAGTTGCTTTTGTGCATGATTCTCAGAAAGAAGTAGAAAAAATTGCACGTGTTAATCAGAGTTCAGCGATTATTGTTCAGGTTGTAAAACAATCTGATGCAAATGCAGTGGCTGTTTCTGAATTGATGAAAGAAACCATCAAAAAAGTTGAAGCTGATTATAGCAAAGAAGGTCTTAAAATTCAGATTGTAAATGATACGTCTGATTTTACATTGGCAGCTGCAGATCACGTTATTTTCGATTTAGTTTTAGCCGTTGTGTTGGTTGCAATTGTGATGCTTTTGTTTTTACATAGTATTCGTAATGCCTTTATTGTAATGGTTTCTATTCCGGCTTCGTTAATCGCAACGTTTATCGGAATGTATTTGATGGGTTATACGTTAAACTTGATGTCGTTACTTGGTTTATCACTTGTTGTGGGAATTTTGGTGGATGACGCCATTGTAGTTTTAGAGAATATTTACCGTCATATGGAGATGGGAAAATCGAGAATTAGAGCATCATACGACGGAGCAAAAGAAATTGGATTTACCGTAACTGCGATTACATTGGTAATTGTAGTGGTTTTCTTACCAATTGCAATGAGTACAGGTTTGGTTTCTAACGTTATTTCTCAATTCTGTGTTACCGTAGTTATCGCAACTTTATTATCCTTATTGTCATCGTTTACGATTGTACCTTGGCTGTCATCTCGTTTCGGAAAATTAGAACATATCACGGGGAAAAATATTTTCGAAAAATTTATTCTTTGGTTCGAAAAACAATTAACAAAATTCACGCATTTCATTTCTGATATGTTAGAATGGTGTTTAAAATCAACTGTTCGAAGAATTGGTGTTTTTATTGGAGTTTTCATTCTTTTATTCGGGACAATTGCCATCTTAATGGGAGGAAAATACATTGGTGGAGAATTTTTCCCGAAAACAGATAAAGGAGAATTCTTAGTTCAGATGGAATTACCAAAAGATGCAACAATCGAAGAGTCAAACTTTGTAACGCAAAAAGCAGAAAAATTTTTACGTGATAAAAAAGAAGTTGTTGATATGATTACAACGGTTGGTCAAAGTTCCGAAGGTTTTGGAGCGGCGCAAGCAACAGCTTATAAGTCGGAGATTGATGTTATTCTAAATGATAAATCAGAGCGTGAAGATAATTCGTTTATTTATGCAGCGAAAGTAAAACGTGAATTAGAAAAAGAATTGGTTGGAGTGAAAGTGAAAACTGTTCCAGTTGGTTTGATTGGAGCGGAACAAGCGCCAATTGCGTTGGTTGTGACTGGTCCAAATTTAGAAAGCGCGATGAAATTTGCTGAGTTAGCGAAGCATGAATTAGAACAAATTAAAGGTTCTTCGGAAGTGAAATTAACAACAGAAGCGGGTAATCCTGAAATTAATGTGCAAGTTGATCGTGATAAAATGTCTTCTTTAGGATTGAATCTTCAAACGGTTGGCTTAACCATGCAAACGGCTTTCTCTGGAAATACAGATGGTAAATTCCGTGCCGGTGAATACGAATATGATATTAATATTCAGTACAATGATTTTAATCGTTCGAATATCGATGATGTTCGTAGTTTGATATTTGTGAATGATAAAGGACAACAAATTCGTTTGGATCAATTTGCAACGGTTACACAAAGTTCTGGACCAAGTTTCTTAGAGCGTCGTGATAAAACGCCTTCTGTAACGGTTCAAGCACAATCGGTTGGTCGTACAACAGGTGATATTGTGACTGATTTCAAGGAAAGTTTGAAGAAAATTGATAGTAAAAAACCAACCGGTGTATCGTATGTTTGGGGTGGAGATGAAGAAAATCAATCCGAAGGTTTTGGTACATTAGGTTACGCATTATTAGCTGCAATTATCTTGGTTTACTTGGTAATGGTTGCTTTGTACGACTCGTTTATTTATCCTTTCGTGGTATTGTTTTCGATTCCATTATCTTTAATCGGAGTTTTCGTAGTATTAGCATTAACAAACAATTCATTGAATATTTTCACGATTCTCGGAATGATTATGTTGATTGGTTTGGTGTGTAAAAATGCGATTTTATTGGTCGACTTTACCAATCACCGAAAAGAAGCTGGCGAATCGACACACAATGCTTTGGTGCAAGCCAATCATGCGCGTCTTCGTCCAATTTTGATGACAACAATTGCGATGGTTTTCGGGATGATTCCAATTGCCTTAGCAAAAGGAGCAGGAGCGGAGATGAACAACGGTTTGGCGTGGGTAATTATTGGTGGTTTAGTTTCATCATTATTCCTAACCTTAATTATTGTTCCTGTGGTTTATTCATTATTCGATAGTGCAATTCGTCGTTTCTCAAAAGGAGAAAAAGTAGATTATGAAGCAGAAATGGTTGCAGATTATGAAGCAAGACAAATAAAAGAAGAATGGGAAGAGTAGTCTTTCAGTTTTATTATTTTAATTGAGATATAAAAAAATCCTTGTCAAAGTTCTAAACCTTGACAAGGATTTTTATTTAGTTGAAATTGTTATTTTACTAATATATTGTTATGCGATGTTTTATTCTAAACAGGTATGTTTTATCTTACCTGAGTATTCGGTTGATTACAAACAGATGTATTTTAACTTACCCGAGTCTTTGGTTGA
>NZ_DLOC01000091.1:0-36900 GCF_002478465.1 Empedobacter sp. UBA7494 | reverse complement strand
CCTGTAATCACTTCCAATTTTCTTCAACAAAAGATTGCAACGGATAGCCCGACCGAAGGGAACGCTATAATAATACGCATTTGAATGAAGAATTTTTATATATTTAGGTTTTAAAGTAAACAGGATATGAAACCATTTAATGTGCGTGTATATGCGTTATTGGAACACAAGGGAAAGGTATTGGTGATTCACGAGCCGTTTCAGGGAGAGTTAATTTATAAGTTTCCTGGCGGTGGATTGGAGTTTGGTGAAGGAACAAAAGATTGTATAAGGAGAGAGATAAAAGAGGAATTGAATTTGAAAGTAGAAGTTCATGAACATTTTTATACACAAGATTTTTTTGTGCTGAATGCTTTTGATCCGACAGAACAGGTTTTATTGATTTATTATAAAGCGACAATTACAGAGAAAGCATTGGATAAATTGAAAGTTTTGGATGCAGATATCAACGAATTGTTATGGTTATCCAAAGAAGAGTTAAATGCGGAGAAATTTACGTTAGATGCAGATAAAGTGGTCGTTGATTTGTATAAAAAAGAAAACTTCGAATCTTAAGACTCGAAGTTTATTATTTTTTGATCATCAAAATACTGTATAACGGCGTATTTCATCAACAAGGTTTGCTCATTTGTTTTAAGCGGTGGTAAATTTTCCAGTAACTCAAAATGTGGCCAACCATCTGGATCTAATCCATCGAAACGATAAAAGCCAAAAGGTTCTAACACGCGACAAACTGCAATGTGTAATAGATTGAGTTTATCATCTTTTTTGAATCGTTTTTTTTCTTGTCCTAATTCTTGAACACCGATTAAAAAAAGAATCGTATCTAAATCTGGTCTTTCACCGTCTGTGAAATTTTGTTGAAAAAATTCTTCAATCAGTTTCCACTTGTTGGTGTTTGATGATGATTCTTCGGTAAATTTTGATATATCCATTTAGAATTTACGTCCTTTGTGACGCATATGTGGGTTTTGTAATTGCGAATTACTTACGTTGAAACGTTTCATTTGATCGTTCATCATTTTGATTTGATCTGTAAACATTCCTTTCGAATCGTTTTTCTTCGCTTCTTTAATATAACCTTCCGCTTCTTTCTTTTTACCTTTTGACATTGCAGCTCCAGCCAAAGATAAGTTAGCCATTGCTCTGTCATGATCAAAAGATAAACCATAGTTTAAGGCTTCTTTCATATATTTTTCTGAAACCCCTACATTGTCCTGCGCTTCAGTAATTCCCATCATGTAGTGGTAATATCCCATTTGTTTAGGAATTAATTCTGATGATGGATTTTTGATCTTTTGTAACCATTTTTTCGCTTTTGCCATATCCTCTTTACGTAAAAACCAGAAAGCTAACAAGATGTTTTCGTTTCTGAAATAGAATAAAATTGGAAATACAGTGACTAATAACGAAACAAATCCCCAACCGTATTCGCGAATGGTAAACAAAAAGATTGCTAAAACGATTAATACAGCGGCGATTACTAATTTAATGTATTTGTTCATCGATTATAAATATGATTTGATATTATCTGCAATTTCGATCATTTTCTCGGCAGATAATTGAAGTTTTGGATTTGAGAAATTGATATCTTGCATTGTATTTAGAGGAACCAAATGCACATGTACATGTGGTACCTCTAAACCAACAACAGCTACGCCAACGCGTAAACAAGGTATTGCTTTTTCTATAGCTTGTGCAATTTCGTAAGAAAAGTCCATTAAACCTAAATAGGTTTCTTTGTCTAAATCGAAGATTTTATCGACTTCTTTTTTCGGGATAACCAATACATGACCTTCTACCAAAGGAAAAGCGTCCAAAATAGCGATGTAATTATCGTTTTCGGCAATTTTGTATGATGGTATTTCTCCGTTTATAATTTTAGTGAAAATGCTTGCCATATGTTTTTAATTTTTGAAATCTTAGTCCAAAGATATTTCTAAAATTTCAAAATTTAAAGTCATTCCGTTAGGTAATGTAATTTCTGCAACTTCTCCAAGTGATTTTCCTAACAATCCTTTTGCGATTGGAGTATTCACAGAGATACGCATTTTAGCTAAATCAGCTTCAGATTCAGGTACCAAAGTGTACACTAATTCTTGTCCGTTCGCTGTATTTTTTATTTTAACTTTTGATAATATTGATACTTTAGAATGGTCTAATTTAGATTCATCAATTACGCGTGCATATGCTACAACTTCTTTCAATTTAGCAATTTGCATCTCTAACATTCCTTGAGCCTCTTTTGCAGCATCATATTCTGCATTTTCAGATAAATCTCCTTTATCACGCGCATCAGCAATTTGTTGCGAAATTTTTGGACGCTCAAAAGTTTCTAACTGATGAAGCTCTTCACGCAACTTTTCTAATCCCTCTTTCGTTACATATTGTATATTTGCCATAACAACAATGTTTAATTTTTTATTAAATAGATCTTATAAAATAAATAATCCTACACATATGTAATACTATGCGCAGGACTATTTAGTTATTGTACTACAAAGATAATAAAAAAAATACAGCAAATTAAAAATGAAACAATTTATTAAAACGATTCTAAATAAGGTTATTTTGGTTAGTGTTTTTGCTGGCTTATTTCAAGGCTGCAATTCAGATGATGGTACAGTAAGTTGTGTGCCAAATACAATTGTGAATGTATCAATCAATATCAATTTACCATTATATTCTAATCTTAATAATCCAGGAGGATGGGTATATGTTGAAGGAGCAACAGCAGGTTCTAGAGGTTTGATTGTGGTACGTACAGCTTCTAGTTTCAAAGCTTACGATCGCAATGCGCCGCATATTTGTCCTGGTGCAGAAACCACTCTGTATGTAAAGAATGACATCAGTATTGTGTGTGATGCAGATAATTCTGAATGGATTTTATTGACAGGACAACCTACAAAAGTAGCGAATAGAGCGCCAAGAACATACCAAGTGTATGTAAATGCAAATGGAACCCTTACAATAACAAATTAAATTTTTTATCTAAAGTTTTTTTAATTCACTCAAAAAATAATAATCTTTGCAGGCATCGAAATTATACTTCTTTATTATGCATGCATAAGTTTTTCGAATTGTTTTTGAATTAAATTATTTTTAAAAAAAGATAATTTCGTTGTAAAGATTACTCAAATCCATTATTTTTGGTAAATCAAAATTTTATCAATTAAAAAATATTAATAATGAGCATTATTTCGCATATCCATGCAAGACAAATTTTAGATTCTCGTGGTAACCCAACTGTAGAAGTAGACGTGTATACAGAATCAGGTGTTTTAGGTCGTGCAGCTGTTCCATCAGGAGCATCTACAGGAGAGTATGAAGCAGTAGAATTACGTGATGGTGGAGACTTGTACTTAGGTAAAGGAGTTTTGAAAGCTATCGAGAATGTAAATGAAGTGATTGCTCCAGAATTAATTGGTTTTTCTGTTTTTGAACAAAATTTAATCGATCAAGTAATGATTGATTTAGACGGAACTGAAAACAAAGCTAAATTGGGTGCTAATGCAATTTTGGGTGTTTCTTTGGCGGTTGCAAAAGCTGCAGCAGAAGAATTAGGTTTACCATTGTTTAGATATATCGGTGGAGTTAATGCAAACACATTACCAGTTCCAATGATGAATATCGTAAATGGAGGTTCTCACTCTGATGCGCCTATTGCGTTCCAAGAATTCATGATTATGCCAGTTCAGGCAACATCTTTTTCTGACGCTTTACGCAAAGGAACAGAAGTTTTTCATGCATTAAAGAAAATTTTACACGACCGTGGTTTATCTACAGCAGTAGGTGACGAAGGTGGATTTGCACCAACTTTTGATGGTACAGAAGATGCTTTAGATACAGTAATTTCTGCAATAGAAAAAGCAGGTTACAAAGCAGGTGAAGAAATTATGATTGCACTAGATTGTGCATCATCAGAATTCTATCACGATGGAAAATATGACTATACAAAATTCGAAGGAGAGAAAGGAGCTATCCGTACTTCTGCAGAGCAAGCAGCTTATTTAGCAGAATTGACAGAGAAATATCCAATTATTTCGATTGAAGATGGTATGGATGAAAACGATTGGGAAGGTTGGAAAATCTTAACAGATAAAATCGGTAAACGTGTTCAGATTGTTGGAGATGATTTACTGGTAACGAATGTAACTAAATTAGAAAAAGCAATTGATGCTGAAACAGCAAATTCTATCTTAGTAAAATTCAATCAAATTGGTACGTTAACAGAAACGATCAAAGCAGTACAAATGGCACAAAATGCACGTTATACAGCAGTTATGTCTCATCGTTCTGGAGAAACAGAAGATGCTACAATTGCAGATTTAGCTGTTGCTTTGAACACAGGACAAATCAAAACTGGTTCTGCTTCTCGCTCTGATCGTATGGCGAAATACAACCAACTATTACGTATTGAAGAGATTCTTGGAGAAACTGCAATTTTTCCAGGGCTTAAGGCTTTTAAAGTTAAGCGATAAAATAATTTGAGACTGATATTTATCAGTCTCAAATTAATAAAAAAAGTGTAAATTACGCAATAAATAATATAAACTATAAAATGTCAGATAAGGTAATATTAAATTACAACGGAAATGAGTTGGAGCTACCTGTTACAACTGGTACAATGGATGAAAAATCTATTGATATTTCCAAGTTAAGAAGTGCTACTGGATTAATCACAATGGATCCAGGTTACAAAAATACAGGGGCATGCGAATCTAAAATTACTTTTTTAGATGGTGAAGAAGGTAAGTTGATGTACCGTGGATATCCTATTGAACAATTAGCAGAGAAATCTTCTTTCGTAGAAGTAATGTATTTGTTAATCAAAGGAGAATTACCTACACAAGCTGAATTAGATAAATTTATCGCTGATATTAATGAGTATAACTATGTGTCAGAAGATTTAATCAAAATCTTAGATGCATTCCCAAGTTCTGCTCACCCAATGGGAGTATTAACATCTTTAACAGCTGCTTTATCAGCATTCAACCCAAAAGTTGTTGATGTTACTTCTCCAGATGATATGTACAAAGCGGCAGTTACTTTATTAGGTAAATTCCCAGTATTAGCGTCTTGGACACAAAGAAAAATTAAAGGATTACCAGTTAACTACTCTAACGACAAATTATCTTATGTAGAAAACTTTTATCAATTATTATTCAAAAAACCAGGTCAAGAATTAGACTTAGATCCAGTTATTATTGATGCAATTGACAAATTATTAATCTTACACGCGGATCATGAGCAAAACTGTTCTACATCAAGTGTACGTTTAGTAGGTTCTTCTCATGCAGGTTTATTTGCTTCTATCTCTGGAGGTATTTCTGCATTATGGGGACCATTACACGGAGGTGCTAACCAAGCAGTATTAGAAATGTTAGAAGCGATCAAAAATGATGGTGGAGATGTTGAAAAATACTTAGCTAAAGCAAAAGATAAAAACGATCCATTCCGTTTAATGGGATTTGGACACCGTGTTTATAAAAACTTTGACCCTCGTGCGAAAATCATCAAAGTAGCTGCGGATAACGTTTTAGAGAAATTAGGAATCAATGACCCTATTTTAGATATTGCGAAAAAATTAGAGCAAGCTGCTTTAGAAGACGAGTATTTCAAATCAAGAAACTTATATCCAAACGTAGATTTCTATTCAGGAATTATTTACAAAGCGTTAGATATCCCAACTGAAATGTTTACAGTTATGTTTGCTGTTGGACGTTTACCAGGATGGATTGCACAATGGATGGAAATGCGCGAAACAAATCAACCAATTGGTCGCCCTCGTCAATTATACACAGGAGCACCATTACGTGATTACGTTGAAATTGAAAACAGATAAGAATTTTCTTATTTATCATATAATCCGAAAATCAAACTTTGATTTTCGGATTTTTTTTAACAATTAATTTTTAGAGATTGTTTGTTTAAAATATGTTAAAACCTTATTTTTAAGTAAATTAAATTTTGTAACCATGAAATTTGAGAAAATACATAATAAAGGTCAAGCGCAAATCTTCGAAAACAAATACCTCGAAATGTTGACAAAAGGTCATCCCGCAGTTATTTGGGGAATGTACATTCCTCTACTTTCCTATTGTATTTATTATGGAATTTCTAGCTACGATTTATCTACAATAACAGTTATTTCAATTTTTTTTGGAGCGATGTTATTTTGGACCTTGTTCGAATATTTTGCGCATCGTTATCTTTTTCATTGGACAGCCGAACAACCAAGTCTAAAACGAATTGTTTACATTTTTCACGGAAATCATCATCATTATCCACGCGATAAACAACGTTTGTTTATGCCTCTAGTTCCAAGTATTCTTTTGGCGTCAATTATTTTTTTGATTCAATATTTAATTTTAGGGAAATACACCTTTGCTTTCTTTCCTGGTTTTATGATTGGTTATTTATTGTATGCGTCTATGCATTATTTGATTCATGCTGTTGCGCCGCCTTTCAAGTTTATGAAACCTCTTTGGCGCAATCATCATTTGCATCATTATAAAGACGAAGAATTAGGTTTTGGCGTTTCCAATACGTTTTGGGATCGTATTTTCGGAACAATGTTCGACCTAAAGAATGAAAAAGAAGACAAAGAAAAAGTAAAAGAATTGATGTTTGAGAAGAAAAGTTAATTTTTCGTATCTTCCGTCAAATTAATCACACATATAAAAATGAAAAAATATACTTTACTTGCAATTGGATTACTTGCTTTCAATCAAGCAAACGCGCAGTATTCTAAAGAAAATCAAAAGAAATATGTCGAAGAATTAGCCTCTGATGTTATGCAGGGTCGAAAATTTGGAACGCCCGAAAATCGATTGGCTGCTGAATTGATTGCTGAAAAATTCAAACAGAATAAATTAAAACCTTGTGTTGGTGATTCATATTTAATCGAATTTGAATATAAAGGCAAAACAGGACAAAATGTTTGCGGAATTAAAGAAGGTAAATCGTCTGATATTTACGCTGTAGGTGCGCATTTTGATCATGTTGGAACAGATGACAAAGGTGAGGATAAAATTTTTAATGGAGCAGATGATAATGCGAGTGGAACATCGGCTGTAATGGCGTTGTCTGATTATTTTAAGAATAAGAAAGTGAAGCAAACCATGATGTTTATAGCTTTTGATGCGGAAGAAATTGGATTAATTGGCTCTAAAATGTTGGTAGAAAACACAGATTTTCAGTCTTATTTACCAAATATGAAAGTGATGTTGAATTTAGAAATGATTGGAACTGTTTCTGCTTTCGGTGAAGGAAAAGTATATATGACGGGTAGCAATCGTTCGGATTTGATGAATTTGATGAATAATAATTCTACTAAAACATTCAAAGTTGAAAACGACCCTTATTTGCAGCAACAATTATTTTATCGTTCGGATAATGTAAATTTTGTGAATCATAAAGTAGTATCGCATGCGCTTTCTTCTGTAAACATGGAGAATCAACATCATTATCATCAAAAAAATGATGAAGTTTCGGTGATTAATTTCGAAAATCTGTCAGAGATTACACAAGGAATTGGACATTCTTTATATGAAATGATGAAGAAAAATATTCAACCAAAATATAACAACTAATGGATAAAGCAATTAATATTGTTAGTATTGCAGTTATTGTAATTTTATTGTTAGCGTTTTTATCAGAAAAATTTTTCCCAATAAGAGGTCTTGAATTGTTTTATGAGAAAAAGTTTTATCTCGCAATTATCTATTTAATTTTAAGAGTTTCCAGAATTTATATTCTTAGAAAATCAAAATAAATTTTTAAATCCGTTCCAATTTTAGAACGGATTTTTTAGTACCTTTTATTTACTTAAAATAAATGTATGGAAGGTTATTTAGAAATTGTTTTGCGCTGTATTTCGGTGTATTTTTTTATGTTAATTGCACTTAGAGTTTTTGGTAAACAGCAATTATCCCAATTAAATACGGCCGATGTAATCTTAATTTTATTAATTAGTAACGCTGTACAAAATGCAATGGTTGGTTCAGATTCGAGTTTGCAAGGTGGATTGATAGCAGCTTTTGTATTGTTTCTTTTAAATTTTATTGTCAAAAGAATAATGTTGAAAAATAAATTTTTAGGAAACTTAATTGAACAAAAATCTGAAATTTTAATCCATAATGGAAAAGCTGATTTTACAATGTTGAGCAAATTGAGAATTAATTCGGAAGAATTGAACGAAGCAATGCGCGAACATGGTGTAGAACATATTAAAGATGTGAAATTGGCGATGATGGAGATTGATGGAAATATCTCAATAGTGACAACGGATAAAAATCAATTTAAGGAAACGCATTATAAACGCAAGCATAATCACAAAAATTTGCAAGGAACTAATTAACAGAATATGGAAAATAATTTAGTAAACGGGATTATCAAACAATTCCAGTATTATAAACATTTGGGTGAAAAAACATTTTCGCAATTAACGGATGAAGAATTGTTTTGGCAATACAATGAAAACTCAAATAGCATTGCGATTATCGTGAATCATCTTTCAGGAAATATGTTGTCGCGTTGGACTGATTTTTTGACAACAGATGGTGAAAATAAAAATTGAATAAAACATTCAAATAAATCGTAATTAATATTAGAATAATCAGATTTAGTTATTAAAACATAATTGTTTTTTGTTTGAGAAAATCCTATTGATGATAGAATGATAAGTATAAAACCTAAAATATATTTTGATTTATTCATTTAAAATATTTAATAATAAAAGCTCCTTTTGGAGCTTTTAGTTTATGCTTGACTTTCGTCTTTTTGTAATAATAATTTATAAATTAATCCACCTACAATTGCGCCAGCGATTGGTGTAACCCAAAATAACCATAATTGTGTTAAAGGTTCGCCGCCTATAAAAATAGCTTGAGATGTAGAGCGAGCAGGATTTACAGATGTGTTAGTGATTGGAATAGAAATTAAGTGAATTAATGTTAAGGCTAATCCAATTGCAATTCCAGCAAATTTTCCGTTTGCAAATTTATCTGTAGCACCTAAAATAACAATTAAGAAGAAGGCTGTTAAGACATATTCAATTAGAAAAGCAGATAACATGCTATAACCATGTGGAGAAAAGGATCCATATCCATTGGAAACGAATGCACCAGCTTTGGTATTTTCAATTGCAAAATCTGAGTTTCCAGATGCGATTAAGTATAATACAACAGCTGCAGCAATTGCTCCGAGTACTTGTGAAATAATATAAGGAATAAGTTGTTTTCCATCAAATCGTCCTCTAGCAAATAAACCGAAAGAGACAGCAGGGTTGAAATGTCCTCCAGAAATATGACCAACTGCATAAGCCATTGTTAATACAGTAAGACCAAATGCTAATGCAACACCAGCGTAACCAATTCCTAATTCGGGAATACCAGCTGCAAAGATTGCACTACCACAACCTCCGAAAACTAACCAAAAAGTACCGAAAAACTCGGCAGCATAATTTTTCATAAATGTTTTAATATTAAAAGTTTAGTTAGAATGAATTTTAAAAAAAATTAAGAAATACAAACATTTTAAACATTTAAATTATTTCAATAAAAAAATCGCTCCGATTTCTCAGAGCGATTTGTATTTATAATATATTCTTTCTAGAATAATTAATCCATATAGGCTTCGATAGGAGCACATGTACAGATTAAGTTACGATCTCCGTAAGCATCATCAATACGAGAAACAGATGCAAAGAATTTACGCTCGCGAACCCATTCTGCTGGATATGCAGCTTTAGAACGAGAGTAAGGATATTCCCACTCGTCTGCTGTAATCAAGTGAATTGGGTGAGGCGCGTTGTGTAATACATTGTTGTCAACTGGATAATCTCCGTTTGCAACTTCGTCGATTTCTTGACGAATAGAAATTAATGCATCACAAAAACGATCTAATTCTGCTTTGTTTTCTGATTCTGTAGGCTCTACCATCAACGTTCCAGCAACTGGGAAAGATACTGTTGGTGCGTGGAATCCGTAATCAATCAAACGTTTTGCAATATCAGTAACTTCGATACCTGCTTTTTTGAATGGACGACAATCTAAGATAAATTCGTGTGCCACTACATTGTTTCCATTTGTATATAAAATGTCAAAATGTTTCTCTAAACGAGTTTTCATGTAATTAGCATTTAAAATTGCACCTTGTGTCGCTTTCAATAAACCTTCTGCTCCTAACATTAAAATGTAAGAGTAAGAAATTGGTAAAATGAACGCAGAACCATAAGGAGCTGCAGCAAATGTATTTGTCGCTTCTTTTCCTCCAGTTTCGATTAATGGAGAAGATCCTAAGAAAGGAGCTAAGTGTGCTTTAACACAAATTGGTCCTACACCAGGTCCTCCACCTCCGTGAGGAATAGCGAATGTTTTGTGTAAGTTTAAGTGACAAACGTCTGCACCAATATTTCCTGGAGAAGTTAATCCAACTTGTGCATTCATATTTGCACCGTCCATATAAACTTGACCTCCGTATGCGTGAATCATTTCAGTAACTTCTTCGATATTGCTATCAAAAGCGCCATAAGTTGATGGATAAGTAATCATCAATGCAGCTAAGTTATCTTTATGTTTTTCACATTTTTCTTTCAAGTCAACTAAATCTGTTTCACCAGATTCTAAGTTTTTCACAACAACAACTTGCATTCCAGCCATTGCAGCAGAAGCAGGGTTAGTTCCGTGAGCAGATTGTGGAATCAACACTACATTTCTGTGTCCTTCTCCTTTTGCCTCAAAGTAAGAACGAATAACCATTAAACCTGCATATTCTCCTTGTGCACCAGAATTTGGTTGTAAAGAAGTTGCATCAAAACCTGTAATTACAGCTAAATAATCTTCTAAGTTTTTGATTAATGTTTGGTAACCTTCTACTTGATCTTTTGGAGTGAAAGGGTGTACATTCCCCATTCTTTCCCAAGACATATGCAATAATTCTGTTGCAGCATTCAATTTCATTGTACAAGAACCTAATGCAATCATCGATTGGTTAAGCGCTAAATCTTTACGTTCTAAACGTTTGATGTAACGCATTAATTCTGTTTCTGTATGATATAAATTGAAGTTTTCGTGTGTTAAGAAATCAGAAGTTCTGATTAAATCTTGAGGTAAATAAGAATCATCTACTTCAAATTCGAAACCGTCTTCTGTGTTTTTAATTGTTGCAAAAACACTTAAAATTTCAAAAATATCTTCTTCAGAAGTCATTTCATCAATTGTGATTGAAATTTTTCCGTTTTCGAATCCATTTACATTAATTTCTTCTTCTGCAAAAATCTTCACAATTTCGTCAGAGTTTTCAACCTCAATTTGAATTGTATCGAAGAAATTTGTATTCACTAATTTAAATCCTAAATGCTCTAAACCTCCGTGTAAAACAGCTGCTTTAGTATGGATTTGATCAGCGATATATTGTAAACCATCTTTACCGTGATAAACCGCGTAGAAAGAAGCCATAACTGCTAACAATACTTGTGCAGTACAAATGTTAGAAGTTGCTTTTTCACGTTTGATATGTTGTTCACGCGTTTGTAAAGCCATACGCAATGCATAATTTCCTAAACGATCTTGAGAAACTCCAATAATACGTCCTGGAATTACACGCTTATATTCTTCTGTACAAGATAAGAAAGCTGCGTGTGGTCCACCGTATCCCATTGGAACACCAAAACGTTGAGAAGTACCAATTGCGATATCAGCTCCCCATTCACCTGGAGGTGTTAATAATGTTAAAGCTAATAAATCTGTTGCAACAGCAACTTTTACGTTAACCGCATTTGCTTTTTCTACAAATGATTTATAATTATTGATTTGTCCTCCTTTTCCGATGTATTGTACAATCGCTCCGAAGAATTCTTCTGTTAATTCAGTTGTTTCAAAGTTTCCAACAACTAATTCAATTCCTAAACCGTGTGCTTTCGTTTCTAAAACTGCTACAGATTGAGGGAATAAGTTGTCTGCTACAAAAAATTTGTTGACATTGTTTTTCTTTTGATCACGAGAACGAGATTCAAATAACATGTGCATTGCTTCACCACATGCAGTACCTTCGTCTAATAAAGAGGCATTTGCGATAGGTAAACCTGTTAAATCAGAAATAACAGTTTGGAAATTTAATAAAGCTTCTAAACGTCCTTGCGCAATTTCCGCTTGGTATGGTGTATAAGCTGTGTACCAACCAGCATTTTCTAATATATTACGTTGAATTGGTGCTGGTAAAATTGTACCATAATATCCATATCCAAGATAATTTTTTACTTTTTTATTTTTTGAAGCGATTTCAGCTAAATGATTAATAGCTTCAAATTCTGATAAAGCTTCTGGTAGATCCAAAGCATTTTTCAATCGAATGTTCTGAGGAACTGTTGCCTCAATTAAAGAATCAATAGAATCTTTCCCAATAACAGAAAGCATTTCAGCTGCTTGCTGCGCATTGTTTCCAATATGTCTAATGGAAAAATCGTTTGTGTTCATTGTGTTTGCGCTATGTTTATTTTCGCGTAAAAATACGTTTTTTTATCTTAAAATAAAAGTGAACAACAATCTTAAAAATTAATTGAATGAATTGATTAGAATTTTATTTTTTTAGAAATAAATGTGAATAAAAACTTTCTTTTTTTTCAAAAAATAGTAATATTGGCAATAGAATTGAGATAAATAATTCGGTAGAATTTCTTAAATTTATTCTACGTTTAAAAAAATCTATGAAAACAAACGATTTTATGGAACTTAATGAAAATACTTCTGAAGTCAAAAAAGAGAAAAAATTTCCATTCTTAAAGAAATTGGAAATAATGATGGAAGAGGCGAAATTAGAGGATGCGAAAAAATCTAAAATGAAACGTGTTCATAAAAAAGGTAATTCGCAAATCGCTAAAAAAATGGGGGAAGAAGCCGTAGAAATGGTGATTGCTTCGGAACAAGATAACGACGAAAACTTTTTGGAAGAATCGGCAGATGTTTTCTTTTATTACCTTATGGCTTTACATGCGCGTGGCTTTGAATTAAAAGATGTTTTGGAGATTTTAAAGAAAAGGCACAAAAAATAATTAACACCTTATATTGATATGCAAAAGGGCGGAACGTCGATGAAATTAATAATTGCCGCAGCAATTGTTATTTTTTCTGTTATAAAATATTTTTCTTCTTCGGAAGTCAATGAAATTACAGGCGAAAAGCAATATATTTCATTAACCAAAGATGACGAAATTGCGATGGGAATTAATTCGGCTCCGCAAATGGCTCAAGAGTTTGGTGGACTATCTCGCAATGCCCAATACCAAGAACTTGTAAAACGAGTAGGCGCGAAAGTGGTCAATACTAGTGATGCGCATAAAACGAATTATCCATTTCAGTTTTATGTGTTAGCAGATAATCGAACTGTAAATGCTTTTGCATTGCCTGGTGGCCCAATTTTTATTACCGAAGCTTTGTTGACGCGTTTGCAAAACGAAGATCAATTGGCTGGAGTTTTGGGACACGAAGTTGGTCACGTTATTGCGCGTCATAGTGCAGAACAAATGTCGAAACAAGAACTTTCGCAAGGAATTGCAGGAGCGGCAGGTGTTGCAGCTGGAGACGCAAATTCGGCTTATTATGCGCAAGTTGTGGCAAATATGGTGAACATGAAATATGGTCGTGATGATGAATTGGAGTCTGATGATTTGGGCGTTCGATTTATGATTCAAGCAGGATATAATCCAGAAGCATTGATTGGTGTAATGGATATTTTGGAAGAAGCTTCGGGAGGAAGCCAAGTTCCAGAGTTTCAGAGTACGCATCCATCACCATCTAATCGTCGCGAAAAAATAAAAGCTGCAATTGAGAAATACAGAAGTCAGTAGAAATATATATGGTTTTAACTTATAGAGAAGCATCATTATCTGATGTTGAAAATCTTCGTACTCTTGGGATAGATTCTTATCAACAATTCGAACATGTTTTAAACCCTTTGAATTGGAATAAGATGTACTCTTTTTTAAGTGCATAACAATCGTATAGAGATTTATTTTCCAAATCTACTTGTTTTGTTTGCGAATTCGATAATCAGATTATTGGTATGGCTTTTTTAGTTTCGAAAGGAAATCCTACCGAAATATTCGAAAAAGATTGGACTTAATTGAGAATGGTTGGAGTCCATCCTAATTTTTTAGGAAAAGGAATAGGTAGAGAATTAATAAAAATTTGTATTTTATTTGCAAAAGAATCAGATGAAAAAATTATCGCACTTCATACATCAGAATTTATGAATTCAGCTCGACATCTTTATGAAGATTTAGGTTTTGTAATGAACAAAGAACAAAACCAATTTTTGATAAAAAATACTGGCTTTATTTGTTAAAGCTTTAAAATTTAATCTAAAAACTTCGCCTTCAATTCTGGACTAGGTAACCAACAACTTTCTTGTTTTCCAAACCAACGATAACGATTTTTCGCAATAAAACTATAAACCACATCGCGCAAAGGCTTTGGAACAATCATAAAAATAGTCAACAACGAAGTTATTCCGTCCAAATATTTCGAAATTTTAAGTGCGGCAGATGATTTGGTATAAAATTTATCATCTTCAATAAAAACGATAGAATCAAATTTTGTCGCATCCAGATTATTTTCTTTCAAGAAATTTTGTCCAAAATCAGATTGTAATGAAGCAAACTGAAATTGATTTTTTTTGTCATGTTCTATCACAAACTGAACAGATTGATTGCATAAATTGCAAATTCCATCAAACAAAATAATTTTCCTCGTTTTCATACAATAAATATACGCTAAAAGTAGCTAAACTCTAAAGGTTATTTTTAAATTAGCCAAAATTAACAATCAATCATGTTTAGCGAATATTTATTCCGAAAAGTTGATAATTCTCCACTTGTAATTTTCCGAATAATCTTTGGTTTATTAATTGTTGCAGAATGTTGGGGAGCCATTTTTACAGGTTGGGTACAAACAAATTTTGTTGAACCGCACATTACATTTTCGTTCATCGGATTCGAGTGGACAAATGTCTTCTTGGGACAAAATATGATTTATTTGTACGTGCTCATGGGAATTTTAGGCTGGTTTATCGTGTTTGGATTTGCTTACCGATTTTCGATTATAGTATTTTCTATTTTATGGTCGTTGACGTATTTCATGCAAAAAACAAGCTACAACAACCATTATTATCTGTTTATGCTAGTTTCGTGGATGATGACAATAATTCCTGCGCATCATTTCTTTTCGATTGATAGTTTGATTTTCCCGAAAATAAAACGTCTAACTATGCGCAATTGGGTGCCAACTTTATTCATTATTCAGTTATTGATTGTATACACTTTTGCTGCTTTCGCGAAGATTTATCCAGATTGGTTTAACGGTGTTTTTTTACAAATGAAATTTCACGAATATGGCGATTTATTAACAACAAAATATAATTTGATTGGATTAGGAAAAGTTGTAAGTAGTTTAGAGTTTGCACAGGTTTTTGCTTGGGGCGGATTCTTTTTCGATTTATTGATTATTCCTGCAATGTTGATGAATAGAACGCGCGGGATTGCTTTCAAATGTGCTGTAGCCTTTCATATTTTCAATTCAGCAGTTTTCGGGATTGGGATATTTCCTTTCTTTGCTTTGGCAATGTTAATATTCTTTTATGATCCAGTAAAAATTCAGGAAGTTATTTTTCCTAAAAAATCATTTATGATGGATCGTTCAGATGATGATAATTTATTGACAACTCGTCGTGTCATGTTCTCTTATTTGATGTTTTTCTACGTAGTTTGGCAAATATTTTTACCTGTTCGCCATTACTTTATTCCCGGAAATGTTTTTTGGACAGAGGAAGGTCATCGCATGGCTTGGCGAATGATGTTGCGTAATAAAGCGGGTGAAGTTGTGGTATATGTTTCGAAACCAGATCCACAGAAAAAAGGTAAATTCTTGAAACGCGAGAAAGTAGATTTGACTAAATATCTAACCTTTAAACAAATGTCAAAAATGGCGGTTAGTCCAGATATGATGTGGCAATTTGCACGCTATGTAAAATATGATTATGCGAAAAATGGTGTGAATGATGTCAAAGTTTTTGTGGATGCAAAAGTTTCTGTCAATGGCAGCGATTATTATCAATTTACAAATGCAAATTACAATTTAGCTTACACAACTTGGAGTTATTTTGGACATCAAAAATGGATTCAGCCAACACCAAAAGAGTTGAATTTATCTTATTTTGAATAAATTTATGTAACTTTATAAGACAACAATCAAAGAAATACAATTATGAAATATACATTATTCGCAATAGCTTTTTCGGCTTTATTATTTTCTTGTGGTAATAAGGAAGATAATGGAGTAAGTGCTTACAAAGGTTTGGATAAGCAAAAGCAAGAACAAAAAGATTTGGATAGTATTGGAAAGGAAGCACAACAAACGTTTGATGATTTCAAATTGGCGTTATCGATGAAAGATACTACAACGACTAATTTTATTGTCAAACAAATGTATGATATTCCGAATGCGACACAAAAAGAACATATTTGGATTCGTGATGTATATTCGGATAACGATCAATTAAAAGGAATTGTAGACAACGTTCCGCAATACACAAAATTGGTGAAACACAATGATACAGTTGTGATTGATCCGACCAAATTATCGGATTGGATGTATTATAAAGGTGATAAAATGATTGGTGGATTTACAATAAAATATATGCGTAGTAAGATGACTGATGCGCAGAAAAAAGAGTTTGATAAACAATATAAAGTAAAATTTGAAGATTAGTTTCTGCTCAGAAAATAATAAAATCAAAAAGGCAATCTTTTGTTAGATTGCCTTTTTATTTTGAAATTATTTTCCTTAATCAATCAAAGACAATTGAATTTTACGTTTTTCTGTATCAATTCCAATTACGGTTACTTCAATTTGTTGACTTAAATGCACTTTTGAATTTACATCTGAAATAAATTCATTCGAAATTTTAGAAATATGAATTAAACCATTTTCTTTAATTCCTATATCTACAAAACAGCCAAAATTGGTAATATTATTAATAATTCCAGGAACTTTCATGCCCAATTGCAAATCTTCGAATTTCTTTAATCGTTGATCAAAACTAAAAACTTTGGCTGTAGAACGCGGATCTAAACCAGGTTTTTCGAGTTCCTTTTTAATATCTTCTAAAGTTGGTAAACCTACTTTTTCTGTAATATATTTGGTCAAATCAAGTTGATTAATCAATTCTTTATTCTGAATTAAATCTTTCAAATCAACTTTCAAATCTTTCGCCATTTTCTCTACAAGAGCATACGATTCTGGGTGAACAGCAGAATTATCTAACGGATTTTTTGCATTTGGAATTCGTAAAAAAGCAGAAGCTTGTAAGAATGCTTTTTCACCCAAACGAGGAACTTTTAGTAACTCTTTTCTCGAATTAAACGCACCATTTACGCTTCGATATTCTACAATATTTTCAGCCATTTTTTCACCAATTCCTGCAACATAATTTAGTAAATGTTTGCTTGCTGTGTTCAGATTTACACCAACTTTGTTTACACAGAAAGAAACAACATCATCCAACTCATTTTTCAATAAAGTTTGATCGACATCATGTTGATACTGACCAACTCCAATCGATTTTGGCTCTATTTTCACTAATTCTGCCAAAGGATCTTGTAAACGGCGGCCTATAGAAACAGCACCGCGAACGGTAACATCTTTATCCGGAAATTCGTCGCGCGCAATTTTAGAAGCCGAATAAACCGAAGCACCAGCTTCATTTACAACAAAAACTTTTAGTGGACGATCAAATGCAATATTCTGAACCAAATATTCTGTCTCGCGAGAAGCTGTTCCATTTCCTATTGAAATTGCATCTACATTATAAGCATTGACAAGCGATTTTAATTTTTTGATAGCTTGAGTTTTTTCATTTTGTGGCGCATGAGGATAGATATTTTCGTTGTGTAACAAATCGCCTTGCTCATCTAAAACAACCACTTTGCATCCCGATTTGTAACCAGGATCTATTGCCAAAATTCTTTTTTCTCCCAAAGGTGGTGCTAATAGCAGTTGATTTAGATTTTTGGAAAAAACATTGATTGACGTTTCATCTGCTTTTTCTTTTGCCTCTTTCAATACTTCATTTGAAATTGAAGGAGCTAAAAGTCGTTTGTAGGCATGTTTTATGGCTTCTTCAATAACCCAAGAAACTTCTGGTTGAATAGATTTTATCAACGTATATTCCAAAAATTTGAAGGCTTCTTTTTTATCAATTGATACATTTACTTTTAAAAAACCTTCGTTCTCACCTCTTAAAATAGCCAATAAACGATGTGAAGCAATTTTTTTTAAAGGCTCTTCGTATTCAAAATAATTTGAATATTTAGTTGAATCTTCATCGTCTATTTTAGATTTGACCAATTTACTTTCAATAAAAGCAGATTTTCTGAAAATATCTCGTAATCGATGACGTACATACTCATTTTCATTGATCCATTCCGCAATAATATCTTGAACCCCCGCAAAAGCTTCTTCGATACTTGTCACATCTTCATTCAGATATTTTTTTGCTAAATCATCCAAATCAGGAATATTATTTTGTTTCATGATGATTTTCGCCAAAGGCTCTAAACCTTTTTCTTTCGCAATTGTCGCACGTGTTTTTTTCTTCTTTTTATAAGGAAGATATAAATCCTCTAATTGGACCAAATCAAAACTTTTCTGAATACGTTGTTGTAATTCATTATTCAATTGATTTTGTTCTTCTAATGTTTTTAAAATAAATTCTTTTCGAGAAACAATTTCATTGTATTGATTTTGAAGTTTTTTTATAGAAGAAATTTGAACCTCATCAAGATTTCCTGTGACCTCTTTTCTATATCTTGCAATAAAGGGTATGGTGTTGTCTTCATTCAAACAATTTACTGTATTGTTGATTGATTTTTCTGGAATAGAATTAAGATGTTGATGAATGTATTGAATCAAATTCATATTAAAAGTTTGGCCTTGCAAATTACTATTTTTCACAAACATAAAAAATAGCATGTTTTATTTATATAGGTCGTATTTAATAGAGTGCTTTTTTTATATAATAATCTAATATTTAGAGTTTTTTATATCAGTCTTATTTCAAATAAAAAAATATAATTAAAATTTTCTAAAAAAATTTGGTTTTTATTAAATTATTTCTAAATTTGAAATCAGGTAGTAGAGAGTAAGATTGATTTTTTTTAATGTTAAATTTATACTTACAAGTTTAAGTTTTTTTAAAAATCAATTGGGTTTAAGCTGAGGAGCTTAAACCCGTTTTTTTTTATACAACTTTCTTATCTTTGAGCAAATATATCTACAAAATGGCTCGTATAAAATTAGATTTTTCAGACAAATTTTTATTTTCAACAATAATACCAGTACGCATAACTGATCTCAATTATGGAAATCATTTGGCAAACGATAAAGTATTGTCCATTATACATGAAGCGCGAATTCAGTTTTTTCAACATTATGGCTATTCGGAATTAGATTTTGGAGGTGTAAGTGTGATTATGGGTGATGTTGCGATTGAGTATAAAAATCAAGCTTTTTATGGTGATGAATTGTTGATTGAGATTGGTGTGCAAGATTTTTCGCGTGTTAGTTTTGATGTAATCTATAAAATTTCTACAAAAGATAAATTAATTGCAAAAGCGAAAACAGGAATTGTGACCTTCGATTATCAGCAAAATAAAGTGGTTGAGGTTCCTCAAAAGATAAAAGATCTTTTTGAAGTTGTATAATCTTATAAATTAATTACGCTAATCATTTAAGTCTTTGTAAATTTGCACCGAGTTATGAAGATTTTACCATATAAAAATTTATTTGTCGGAATTACCGACACATTGCAACAAATTTTCTTCGAAGGAAAATATGCAGATAAAGAAGTTGAGCGAACATTGAAATCTAATAAGCAATGGGGAGCGCGCGATCGTGCTTTTATTGCCGAAACGGTTTACGATTTAGTTCGTTGGAAACGTTTGGTTGAAGGGGCAATGAGCCGTCCGCTTTCTCCTGATACAATTTGGGAGTTTGTTGGAACTTGGTTTGCTTTAGATCCAGAGCAAACGTTACCAAAATGGGAAGAATTTCAAAAAATCTATCCAAAAGAAGTCTTGAAAAGACATCACAATTCGTCTAAAAATATTGCGGTTGCTGAATCGTATCCAGATTGGATGTTCGAGTTAGGAGAGAAGTCGTTGGGAAATCGTTGGTTAGATGAAGTGCATGCAATGAACTCGCAAGCACCAACAGTTTTACGTGTGAATTCCTTGAAAACAGACCGTAAAACATTACAAAAAGCGTTGAAGGAGCGTAGAATAAAAACGAAAGTTTTATCGAAATATCAAGATGCTTTAGAGCTAGAAGAGAAAACAAATATTTTTCGTACAGATGAATTTCAGAATGGTTGGTTCGAAGTTCAAGATGCAGGATCACAATTGATTGCGCCATATTTACGTGTTCAACCAGGAATGCGTGTGGTAGATGCTTGTGCTGGTGCAGGAGGAAAAACATTGCATTTAGCTGCTTTGATGGAAAACAAAGGGCAAATTATTGCAATGGATTTGTACGATTGGAAATTGAAAGAATTGAAACGTCGTGCAAAACGTAACAATGTGCAAAATGTACAAACAAAGGTGATTGAAGCAAAAACAATCAAGCGTATGGAAAATTCTGCTGACCGCTTGTTGATTGATGCGCCTTGTTCTGGAATGGGAGTTTTGAAACGTAATCCTGATGCAAAATGGAAATTAAGACCAGAATTTATTGACGAAATATTAGCAACACAAGAAAAAATATTAGCTGATTATTCTAAAATCATTAAAGTTGGTGGAATGATGGTTTATGCAACTTGTTCTATTTTACCACAAGAAAATGAACAACAAGTAGAAAAATTCTTGAAAAATAATCCAAATTATAAAATGGTTTCAGACAAAATGCATTATCCATCTCAAACTAATTATGATGGATTCTACATGGCTTTGATTGAAAGAATTTCTTAAGCTGTTAATTATTATAAGATACAAAAGACTAAGTGAAAGCTTGGTCTTTTTTTGTTACAATAATTATTTTATCCTAAATCTAACTCGTCTATTCTCAAAATTTTTCCAATCAATACAATTTGTGGCAGGATTACATTCTTTGTATTTCAAATCCGAAAAACCTTTGGCAGAAATTGAAAATCGATTTTTATTTAAGCCTTTTTCTATCAAATAATTCAACACAGCGTTTGCTCTTCGTTGTGATAAATCTATATTGTAAGATTCTGTTCCAACCGCATCTGTATGACCTTCGATAACAAAATGATGTGATGGATTTCGTTTCATAATTGCAACAACTTCATTCAATTTTGGATAATCAATAGCTCTGATTTCAGCTTTATCAAAATCAAATTCGACGGTTTCCATTAAATAATTTGAATAATCTTGAACATAATTTCCAATCTTTTTATCACTCAAATTGCTTTCTGGACAACCATTTCCAAAACGATTTCCCCTTATATATGGACATTTATCCTCAATATCCATCACGCCATCGCCATCTGTATCATAATCATTGTTGTAATTTTCTACATTTCCTTTCTGGATCAATAAATTATAAGGTGTTGAAATATTAAATTCAGTTCCAATTTTCTCAATTTCTTTTCGATATCGTCCATCTTTTTTGCACATTTCACCGCAACGTTCTTCATCTTTTAAGAGATAATCGATCTTTTGTTTTGCCCAATAAAACTTAATTGCTTCGGTAAATTCACTTGGATTTGGTTGTTTAATCTCAAAGTTTTGAGTGAAATTTTGGTTGGATTGATTACCAATAATTTCGATTTTTTTTGGATAACGACGATTGCAATCGCGCGAAACAAAATTGACCGAATTTTGAGCTAAATACGTATTGAAATTCTTCGGAAACGTTTCGTTGAGGTTGATTTGGGATGATTGAACTTTAAGGTGATAAATAGAAGAATTCAAAACAGCTTGCTGAAATTGAGCTGTTTTTTGATTCAATTCTTTTGGTTCATTGACTGTAATCGGAAGCGTTCCTGTTGCTAAACTTATGAAATTCATCGCATGATAATCCAATTCTTTTCCAATTCCTAATGTTATAAATTGAGTATCTTTTGCATAATTTCGGAGTGAATTATAAACCGTTTCATTCAAATTTATCGCTCCATCAGAAATAATTGCGATGATTCTTTTATAGTTTTTATCAAAAGGATTTTTCTGAATTTGCTCTATTGCTTCATCCAATAATTTTTCGCCAGTTCCATTCAAAGAATTAACTTTTTCTAAAGCTAAAGTGATGTTTTCTTTCGTTGGAAATTGAGAAGAATTAAAAATTAATTCATTTTTCGTAGAATAAACCAACATATTAAATTTATCTGTTTCGTTTAGATTTGGAAGAAGTTGATTCATCAATTTTTTGGTGGTTTCAATTGGTTGATTCATCATAGAACCAGAAGCATCCAAAACGAACAAAAATTCTCGCGGAGCATTGTATTTAGAAGGATTATTTGCAGGTTCAATTGTTCCTAAAATATAATCGCAACCATTTTCAGTAAACGTTTCAATTCCTGTTTGTAGTTCATTTTTTGTATAAGCATATTGAAGAGTTGGAATCTTTTTATCGAAATTTTTTGAAACATAATTTCGATCATTTTCCTTTGAAAATTTTAAATCAGAAACAATTTTTGAAATCGGAAAATTTCCCGAAAGATGAATAACTGAATTTATGTTTTTCGGGTAACCATTCAATTGATTGTTCCAACGATGAATTTGGGTAAAAGATTCTGTTCGTTTAACGATAAATTCTAAAAATGAAACTTGATAATTCAAACTATTTTCTTCAATAATTTTCGAAACTTTTAGCTGAATTTTTAGTGTAGCATGTGCAGGAATTTTTCCTAAATCTAATTGTAAAACTTGATTGTTTTGTTGATTTTTAAAAATAGTTGAAGCATCAATATTTTTTAACTCTTTTCGAATATCTACAATAGATTTGGATTGAATTTCGAAAACTTTATCATTTACAAAAGCTTTTAATTCGTACACATTTTGAGAAGCTTGATAAGGATAAATAAATTTAGCCAAAATATCTTCCGAAGAATTGTTCTGAAATGTAAAATTATGACTCAAATTACCCAATAAATGATGAAAATTATAGTCATTTTCGAGAGAAATTGCTTCTATTTTTTCAAAATCTTCTTCATTTTGAAGTTCCAAATACGGATAAATTTGCTGTGCACAACAAAATGTATTCAGCAGAATAAAAAAAAAGGAAAAAAATAGATTTTTTGTGTTCAACGAATCAATTTTAAAAATTCAATGTAAAGATAATGAAAGAATTGATGTGTTTTCTATCATCAGTTATTGTAAAGTTCAATGTATATTTAATAAATTATCAAATCAGAAATAATTATTAAATCATATTTAAAAAAGATTGGTTTAATAATTGCATCGTTCAGATTTAACAAAAAAGTTAAGTAAATTTGCACTTTATTTTACATAAAAGATGAATTTTAATTTCACAGAAGTTGAAAGAGTAGAAAGTATTTCTGCAAAAGATTTTCAGAAATATTACGTTAAACCTCAAAAACCAGTTGTAGTAGAGCGAATTACAGAGGATTGGCCTGCGTACGAAAAGTGGAATTTTGAGTATATAAAACAAGTTGCAGGCAACAAGGTTGTCCCTTTATACAATAATGATCCGGTTGATTATACGAAGAAAGTAAATGAACCAATAGCAAAGATGAAAATGTCTGAATATGTAGATTTGTTGCAAAGTGAGCCGACAGATTTGCGTATATTTTTGTACAATTTGATGAGTCAAGTTCCGCAATTGCAACAAGATTATAAAATGCCAGATTTGGGTTTGAATCTTTTCAAATCGATGCCAATGTTATTTTTTGGAGGTGAAGGATCGAATGTTTTTATGCATTATGATATCGATTTAGCGAACATTTTACATTTTCATTTTGCAGGAAAAAAACGTTGTATTATTGTTCCGCCAAAGGATTCGAAATACATGTACAAAATTCCGCATTCGGTAATTTGTCGAGAAGATATTGATTTTGATAATCCTGATTTTGATAAATGGCCAGCGCTGAAAAATATAAATCCGATGGTAGCAGACTTAAAACACGGAGAAATGCTTTATATGCCAGAAGGTTGGTGGCATTATATGAAATATTTGACGCCAGGTTTCTCGATGAGTTTGCGTTCGTTGGCACATAAACCAAAAAATTTGTCCGAAGCGATTTATAACATATTTTTGATGCGTACATACGATAATGTGATGCGAAAAATAAAAGGTAAAACTTGGATTGAAGAAAAAAATGAACGCGCAATTTCACAAACAAATAAATTAATTGCGAAATAAAAATACAGTTTTTAGAAAATTTTTCTAAATGAAGGAATATCTTTCGAAAGATGTTCCTTTTTTTATTCTACTGTCCTAAAAACTTATAAATCAATAAATATTTGATTTTCATGATTTAAAATTTCGATAGATATTTGCAGAATATTTTTCTGAATTTTTAGTAATATGATCATAAAAAAAGGAAATTTTTGGGCTTTATTGCCTTTAATCATTTTCATACTTGTCTATTTTTCGGCTTCTATTTATCTAAACGATTTTTACTCCGTTCCAGCATTGGTTGTTTTCATGTTGGCGCTCGTAATTGCATTTGTTCAATTCCCTAAGGTTTCATTTCATACGAAAGCCGAGGCTTTTTGTAAGAATGCGGGTGAAGAAACAATTATGTTGATGATTTTAATTTTTCTTCTCGCTGGAGCGTTTGGAAGTTTAGGATCTACAATTGGTGCTGTAGAATCAACAGTGAATTTATTTTTGAATTATCTTCCTTCTTCCTTTATTGTAGCAGGTTTCTTTTTGTTGTCTTGTTTTATTGCGACTGCTTTGGGAACATCGGTTGGAACAATTGTAACTGTTGCTCCGATTGCAGTGCAAATGGATAAAATGATCCCAGGTTCTATGCCAATTTTGTTAGGTGCAGTGGTTGGTGGAGCGATGTTTGGCGATAATTTATCATTTATTTCTGATACAACAATTGCTGCAACACGTACGCAAGAAGTGACCATGAAATCTAAATTTAAAACTAATTTTCGAATAGTAGTTCCAGCAGCTATTGTTTCGACGATTATATATTTTTCACTTTCTCAACATTTTGACACAACCAATTTCCAAGGAAAACAGTTAGATTTTGACTTGATTTTAATCTTACCTTATCTATTAGTTTTTGGACTAGCAATCTCTGGAATTAATGTGATTTGGGCTTTAATTGTAGGAATTCTTTCGTTTTTTGGAATTGGTTTGTTCTATTCTGGTGTTCCTTTACTAGACTTAGTATCTTCTATTAATGAAGGTTTTAAAGGAATGTTTGAGTTGAGTATTATTTGTTTAATTATTGGTGGAATTGTTGGAATTATTCGTTTGAATGGCGGATTAGATTTTATCATTTATCATCTAACCAAAAATATTAAAACAAAACGTCAGGCTGAGATGAGTATTGCATCGCTTACAGCTTTGGCGAATGCTTGTTTGGCAAATAACACGATTACAATTTTGATTTGTGGTAAAATTGCAAAAGATATTTCTGATCATCATGATTTAGAGGGAAAACGTGTGGCAAGTATTTTGGATACGGTTTCATGTTTTGTACAAGGAATCTTACCTTATGGTGCACAAGTTTTGGCTGCTGTTGCTGCTGCAAATACAATTTCAAGTAGAACAAAGGTTTCTTCGGTTGATGTTTTATCAAACTTATATTATCCATTTTTAACTGGAATTTGTACCCTTATTTTTATCCTATTTTTTCAGTCAAACTCATTCAAAAAATAGATTGATGTTGGATCGTCATTCGTCGAATATTATTTTATAACTTTGTAGACTGAAATTTTTTAAGATGAAAAGAGTTGTCGTAGGACTTTCTGGAGGAGTAGATTCAAGTGTTACAGCCTATTTGCTAAAAGAGCAAGGCTATGATGTGATCGGATTATTTATGCGTAATTGGAACGATGCATCAGTAACGTTGGAAGATGAATGCCCATGGATAGAAGATAGTGCAGACGCTTTGTTGGTAGCTAAAAAATTAGATATTCCTTTTCAGGTAATTGATATGTCTGATTCGTACAAAGAACGTATTGTAGATTATATGTTCAATGAATACGAGCAAGGAAGAACACCAAATCCTGATGTGTTGTGTAACCGAGAAATTAAGTTCGATTTGTTTTTGAAAACAGCTTTAGAACTTGGAGCAGATTACGTTGCAACAGGACATTATGCACGAAAAACTTCTACAATTGATGAAAATGGAAAAGAGATTTTTCAATTGTTAAAAGGTTATGATAACAATAAAGATCAATCGTATTTCTTGTGTCAATTGTCGCAAGATCAATTAAGCAAAGCATTATTCCCAATTGGAGATATAGAAAAACCAGAAGTAAGAAGAATTGCGCAAGAGCAAGGCTTGGTTACAGCGAATAAGAAAGATTCGCAAGGTTTATGTTTTATTGGAAAAGTTAGTTTACCCGAATTTTTGCAACAACAATTAAAACCAAAAGAAGGTGTAATTGTAGAAATAGCCAAAGATTGGAACGGATATAAAAGAGAAATTCCAACTTTTGCAAATAAATATGAAGCATTAGATTTCGAAGCAAAAGGTTTCTCATATAAACAAGAAGACGGAGAAATTGTAGGTAAACATCAAGGTGCACATTATTTCACTCGCGGTCAACGAAAAGGATTGGGAGTTGGAGGAAAAGTAGAACCTTTGTTTATTATTGATACAGATGTAGAGACAAATGTTGTTTACACAGGTCAAGGTGCAAATCACCCAGGTTTGTTGAAGAAAGCATTGTTTATAAAAGAGGAAGAAGTACATTGGGTTCGCGAAGATTTAACTTTAAAAACAGACGAAACAATGGAAGTGATGGCGCGTATTCGTTACCGTCAACCTTTGCAAAAAGCAATTTTACACAAAGCTGAAAACGGAATGTATGTCGAGTTCGAAAATCCTCAATCTGCAATTACAGAAGGTCAATTCTGTGCGTGGTATGTTGATGACGAACTTTTAGGTTCTGGTGTTATTAATAATTAAAAATATAAACATCATTATTAACATAAAACGCTCAGGATTTTCTTGAGCGTTTTTATGTTAATATCATTTTATTAAAAAACTTTCCCGTCTGCTTTTGGTTGCTTTGGTAATCCATCTTGAAATCTCATAGAAGCATGTGTTCCATCACAAAAAGGCTTATTAGAAGATTGTCCACAACGGCAAATTGTTTGTCGATTTCGCACTTCGTAATATTCGCCATTCGCACTTTTTAGCGGAATTCCTCCCCATAATGCATAAGGACCACTCAAATCATTCGCAACATCTTCAATAATTCCAACAGAAGCTGAGGTGTTATCATCTTCAATTGGTTGATTATTTTCATCCCAAACAATCAACCGTCCAGAAGGACAATGATGTGCCATTTCAACACTCAAATCAACAGAGTTTTGTGTAGAATCTTCAACTTGGTTCCAAATACGTTTTCCATTGTCACAAAATCGAGCAAAAGCACATAATTTTTCGTCATCAGTGAGCGAAACAACAGGTCCTTCTATAACTTCTGCAGTTAATAATTCGGGATTGAAAGTTGCTTTTTCAGTTAAATCCACACCATTTTCTGTTGCTTTTTTATGCGAACCATCACAATAAGGTTTGTGCTGGGATAATCCACAACGACAAATATAAGTTGCATCTTTTGCTTCAAATTCTTCTCCTTCTTGGTAATTGATAGAAATTCCTTGCTGATTTGGAACGATAAATTGCTGAACAATTTTAGGTTTTCCGTGCAAGATATAAGGTCCATTTTCTGTGACTTCTACATAGATACCATCTGTATTTTGAGTTGTCCCGATTTGAATATTTAACTTATTTTGATTATCCATAATTGTAGATTTTAGATTGAAATTATCTACAATTTAAAAAGTATTTTAGTTAGAATGATTTTAAATTTTTATTGATAATTCGTTAAAATTTAATAGATAAACCTTGTTGTTTTTACATAAGATTTAGAATGTTTTGATTAATTTTAATTAAAATAATTAGCATGTCGACAATTCAACTCAAACATACAGAAACCAAACATCACGATGCTTTGTTATACAATTTGCCAGAAGACCAAATTCCTTTTACAGCCTTGCCTAGCGAGACTTTTGAGCGTTTGAAATTACGCACAGATGGACATGCAAAACCAATTACAATTTTGTTAGATGAAGTGCCAATTGGTTTTTTTGTGTTAGATTATGGTGACGATAAATTGGAGATGACGAATAATACGAATTCGTTGTTGTTGCGTTCTTTATCGATAAATCCAGAATTTCAAGGAAAGGGTTACGGAAAAATTTCGATGAATTTGATGGATGATTTTGTAAAAGATAATTTTCCTACAATTGATGAATTGGTTTTAGCGGTTAATTTCAACAATAAATCAGCATATGATTTGTATCTAAAAGTCGGTTATATAGATGACGGTTCTCAACGTGAATGGTTCAATGGAATGCAACATTTGTTGAAGAAGAAAATTTAATTGTTAAACTCTTTCTTTCTCCCAAGCGACAACTTGCACACCTTCTGAATAATGCACTAAATCTGGTCTCGAATGGATATTTAAATCTTGAAGTTGGTAATCAATCGTTAAAAAATCTAATTCAAGTTGATTGATTTTCCATGGTAAATGTTGAATTTCATAACGAAACAATTGATTGTGATCTTCCAAATACAAACAATATCGTTCAGTCAAAAATAAATCCAATTCAGTTTTGTGTTTTACTTGCATTCCAACATGGAAATCCGTTAATAAAGAGAAATTTCGTTTGGGATGATTGGCTTGATAAGAATTTTCGGTTCTGTTGATATTTGATTTTTCGTATGGTAAACCTGATAATGATTTAGCTAAAATTGCAGAAAATAATTTTCCAGCTTCAATCGATAAAAAATAAACGCCAGGTTTTTCGTCTTTTGTCACATAGGTTCTCAAATTAATTTCGTCAAAATCAGAAATAGGAGAGAATGCAGGAAAAAAGCGAGGTCGAATTTTTTCCATTGTAAAGGCGACAAGCGAAACCCAAGCAGAATCATTTATTTCATCAATTTCTAAATCTTTTGGAACTAATTCTCTCAAAATTTCTTTGTCAATTCTGTAATGAAAAAATAAAGCTTTGTTCCATTCTTGATAATATTTCCACGATTTTGAAGGATATTGCCAAGCACGATGATTTGTTTCGTCTAAAATTTGTTTGATTGTATATTTCACTTAAAACCTTGTTAAACTTATGGTTGAAGGTACAAAATCTATTGCGAAATAAAGAAAATTGTAGTTACTTCGCATACCAATTTTTATCATATGAAAAACTTGTTTTATATCTTCGTGATTAGTTTTTTAACGTCATGTGCAGCAATACATAATGTGCCAACCTCTCAGAATCCAAATAATTTTATTCAACCAAATACAACAAGTTCTTTTGTGGATCAAAACGGAAATTTTTACCCAGATAATTGGTTGAAATCGTATGGTAAACCTCCTAAAAATGCAAGTCGTAGAGATTATTCATTAATGAAAATTGCGACTGAAAGCAATTTTCAAAATCAATTAACTTCTTATGAAAGTTTGCGTTTGAAAAATATCGAAAAAAGAGTTAAAAATAAGAAACGTGTCATCATTTTTGTGCATGGAATTGACAATGATTATATGTTTAGCTTGAAAAATTACAACAAAGCCAAAACTTATATGAATATTAATTCTTCGAATGATGAGGTAATTAATTTTTATTGGGATGGATTGGTGAACGAAAGTCTTTTTGGAGCAGCAAAAGTTTGGGTAAGTGCAACGACAAATAGCCAAATGGCGGGCGTTTTTGGACTTCGTAGAATTTTGAATGTCATTCATAACAAAGATGTTTATTTGATTTCGCATAGTCGTGGCGCATCGGTTGTTTTGAGTTCACTTGTGAATCCTTCGTTACGCGAAAGTGAAATAAAACGTGCTGAAAATGCGCATCATGTGGATTTTACGAATGCAGAAACTTTGTTAGAAAATAACAATAAAATTTATAGTATTATGTTGGCGCCTGCAATTGGAAAAATTGATTTTACGTTGGATAATAATCAATTAAAAACGTTTACACCTCAATTAAAACGTATGCATATCACGATAAATGACACGGATTATGTATTAGGGAAAGGAAAGATTGGATTTTTATCTCGAAGTTTGATTGCGACAGATTTTGGTTACAAAAAAGATTTGTTTGATGAACTTTCTAAAAATTATACATTTTTAGAAGAAACTGATTTTTCCGGACAAGATTCGCACGAATTTAGAGAATATATCACTAATCCGAAGTTTATTACAATTCTGAAAGAATTCAAGTTGGCCAAATAAAGGGAGGTTAGAAGTGCAAAACTCGAAATGCGAACTTCGCTTATTCATTTCCTAAATAGTAATTCAAACTTCGTTATTATACGTTGTTTTGCTTCAAATAATGTTTTCTTCCAATATATTCTAAATGAAGAAAATTTGCAGTTTCAATAAAAGGTAAAAAGAAATTATCATCCAAATGATTTTCGATAGAACTTGTGATAACACGTACTTTTTTACCCATTAATTTTCGTCCAATTGTTTCTTGAGAACTAATTAAATTTATTAATCGATCAAAGAAATTTTCATCAAACTACTCATCGAATACCAATAAACCGGTGTCGCAAAAATTATTTCTTCAAATTCTATAATTTGATTAATGATTTCTAAGAATTGATCTTTGTCAGAATAAGTTTCATCATCATTATAAAGTTCAATAGTATAATCAATCAATTTTAAACAAGCTATTTCAGGATAAATTTCTTGAATCAATTTCGTTGTGTCACCATCTCTATTGTGAGAACCGTTTATAATAATTTGCTTATTCATTTTACATTCAATATAATTCAAAAAAATTATAGTTTCGCTTACAGCATTTCGCATTTCGAGCTACGAACCTCGCAAATCATTTCTTAAACTCAATCACTTCTAAATTTTCAATTTTTCCTTTATTCAACTCAAATCGTAACATCGTACGAACTTTCTGAAAACCGTGTTTACCAACTGCGCCAGGATTCATATGAATTAAACCCAATTGTTTATCAGGCATCACTTTTAGTATATGTGAATGTCCACAAATAAATAATTTCGGAGGATTTTCTGTGATTTCTTTTCGAATTGCAGGATTATATTTTCCTGGATAACCGCCAATATGCGTAATCCAAATATCAACACCTTCCAACGTAAATCTGTTGTTGAGCGGGAATTCTGCGCGAGCTTTATTATCATCAATATTTCCATAAACAGCACGCAAAGGTTTTATTTCAGCCAATTTATCGGTTACAGAAATATCGCCAATATCTCCAGCATGCCAAATTTCGTCTGCTTGTTGTGCATATTCCAAAATTCTATCGTCGATATAAGAATGCGTGTCCGAAAGTAAAAGAATTTTCTTCAAAAGGTTGTATTTTTGTTGCTCAAATTTACAACAATTGCGATATTTTTTAGAATTAGCATACAACGGAAAAAATTATTTTGGTTATCAAATTCAACCTAATCAAATTTCGGTTCAAGAAGTTATTGAAGATAGATTGTCTAAAATCTTAAGAAAAGAAATTTCGATTGTCGGAGCAGGGCGTACAGACTCTGGTGTTCATGCGAAAAAGATATTTATTCATTTTGATTATGAAGATGAATTATCGGTTGATTTAATCAAAAAATTAAATTCTTTTTTACCAAAAGACATCGCTGCTTATCGTTTATTTTTGATGGATGATGAAGCGCATGCGCGTTTTGATGCGACTTCGCGTTCGTACAATTATTTTATTTCACCTTTCAAAGATCCTTTTGCTTTTGATAGTGCTTGGATTTTTAACCGAGAATTGGATATTGAAAAAATGAATGAAGCAGCAAAATTGTTAATTAAGCAAGGAGATTTCGGAAGTTTTGCTAAATTACATACCGATGTGAAAACAAATATTTGCGATGTAAGAGAGGCGTTTTGGCGCAAAAATGAAAACGGACAATTGGTTTTTCAAATCACTGCCGATCGTTTTTTGCGAAATATGGTGCGCGCAATTGTTGGAACATTGGTTGAGGTTGGATTAGGAAGAATTTCTATCCATGATTTTGAAGAAATTATTGAACAAAAACAACGTTCTTCGGCAGGAGCTTCGGCGCCAGCGCAAGGATTGTATTTGGTAGATGTTCAATATCCAAAAGAATTATTTAAAAATGAGTTCAAATAACGAAAATACATCGTTTGATTTTAATGGATTAAAACGTGTTTTACAAATCGGGGCGCAAAGCAAAGTGATGTTTTGGTCGGTGGTTTTTGTAGCGGTTTTTAGTGCGTGTTTTTCTGTTTATCGTCCGTATTTAACGGGAAATATCATCGATGATTATATTCAGACAAAAGATTTACCAGGACTTCAAATGCAAATCGTGAAACTATCTTTGGTATTAGTTTTCGAAGGAATTTTGTCTTTTTTTATGGTTTATTTAGCGAATGTTGTTGCACAGCGAGTTATCCGTTTGTTGCGTGTTCGTTTGTATAATCATTTGATAAAATTCAAGCTTGGTTATTTCGATAAAACGCCAAATGGCGTTTTGGTGACGCGTTCAGTTTCTGATATTGAAACGATTGCAGAGGTTTTCAACGACGGAATTTTAGTGATGTTAGGCGATGTATTGAAAATCGTTTTCATCGTTTTTGTGATGTATTGGATGAACTGGGTTTTGGCAACGGTTGTGATTGTGATTCTTCCGTTGATGATGATTATTACACGATTATTCCAAAAAGCATTGAAAAATGTATACCAAGAAGAACGTACAATTGTGGCGAAATTAAATACGTTTGTGCAAGAACGATTAACAGGAATGAATATTATTCAGGTTTTTAATCGTCAGCAAGCAGAATATGACAAATTCGTTTCGATTAATAATGATTTAAAGAAAAACTATCTAAAAACAGTTTTCTATTTTTCATTAATGTTTCCTGTTGTCGATATTATTTCGGCTTTAGCAACGGGAAGTTTGATTTGGTTTGGAGGGCTTAGAACTGCTGTTTATGGAGATGTTTCTGTCGGAGATTTGATTGCTTTTACACAATATGTTACGTTGTTAACTGCTCCAATGCGTGCAATAGCAGAGCGTTTCAATACGATTCAGCGTGGTTTGGTAGGAGCGGATCGTGTGTTCAAAATTATTGATGATGATCAAACTTTACCAGATAATGGAACAATAAAATTAGATCATGTAAAAGGTAAAATCGATTTTGAAAATGTGAAGTTTTCTTATGTTCCGAATAATTTGGTTTTGAAAGGAATTTCTTTTTCGACAAAACCAGGTGAAAAAATTGCAATTGTAGGTGCCACAGGTGCAGGAAAATCTACTATAATTAATTTATTGAGTCGTTTTTATGACATAGATTCTGGAACAATTAAAATAGATGATGTAAATATTCATGATATGGAATTGAAGAATTTACGTCAACACGTTGCAGTTGTTTTGCAGGATGTTTTCTTGTTTAATACAACGATTTATGACAATATTGTTTTAGGTAATAAAGATATTTCGTTGGAAGAAGTACAAAATGCTGCGAAAATTATTGGAATTGATAATTTTATCATGTCATTACCAAAAGGCTATTACAGTGAGGTAAGCGAGCGTGGTTCGACACTTTCTGTAGGTCAACGTCAATTGATTTCATTTTTGAGAGCATATATTTATAATCCAGAGATTTTGGTGTTGGACGAGGCTACTTCTTCTATTGATACAGAGTCGGAAGAATTGATACAAAAAGCAACGGATAAGCTAACACAAGGTAGAACTTCTATCATTATTGCACATCGTTTGGCGACGATTCAAAATGCAGATAAAATTATTGTGATGGATAATGGAATGATTGTTGAGCAAGGTACACATAGCGAATTGTTGGCTCAGAAAGGTTATTATGCCAATTTATATGAAGTCCAATTCTCGAAAGAAAATTAAAAATTTAACAGAAATAAATCGTTAGATTTGTTTAACTTGAACAATCAATAATATTAACTTTAAAACTCTAATTAAAAATGAAAAAATTATTTTTAGCTGCTGCAGTATTAGGTGTAGTTTCTTTATCTTCTTGTAAATCTGAAAAAGAAAAAGTAGATGCAAAAGTAGAAAATACGCAAGAAAATGTAGCAAATACAGTAGAAGAGCAAGTAGAAGCTGGAAAAGAGACAATGGATAAAGTTGCTGATGTAGCAAAAGATTTACCAACTTTCTCTGATCCAAAAATTACTGAATTTGTTGGAAAATACAACAAATGGGCTGCTGACATGAAATTAGCTGCAACTGCTGGTGATGCAAATAAATTAGCTGAATTGACAAAACAATCAGTAGATTTTCAAAAAGAATTACAAGGTTTTACTCAAACTTTGAAACCAGAAGATGCTAAAAAATTACAAGATTGGACAGCTGAAATTCAGAAACAATTAAACAAATAATTAAATTTATATTTAATGATAAGCTCGAATTTATTCGGGCTTTTTTTATGGATTAAATTATGATTTAAGATATAGATTGATAATATAATAATGTATATCTTTATCACAAAAATTTATAGATATCAATTTTTATATATGACATTAGTACAATTACAATATGTGCTGGCAGTGGCTGAGCATAAGAACTTTACAATTGCTGCTGATAAATCCTTTGTAACTCAACCAACATTGAGTATGCAGATTCAGAAATTGGAAAAAGAATTGAATATTGATATTTTCGATAGAACATCGCATCCAATCAAAATCACTCAAATTGGAGAGAAAATTGTTGCGCAAGCAAAAACAATTTTAATGGAAGCTAACCGAATGAAACACTTGGTAAACGAAGAAAAAGGTTTGTTAGAAGGTGATTTCATTATTGGTGTTATTCCTACTGTTTTACCTTCTTTGGTACCATTATTTTATAAAACATTTCAGAAAAATAATCCGAAATCGAATCTTATTATCAAAGAATTGCAAACGGATAAAATTATAAAAGGAATAAAAGATGGTTCGTTGGATTTTGGTATTGTGGTTTCGCCACTTTTCGAAGATCAAATTATCGAAAAACCTCTTTATTATGAACCATTGGTGGCTTATGTACCAAACGGGCATCGCTTATCTGACAAAGATAAAATCAATGAAGATGATCTAAACACTTCTGATTTATTAATCTTGCAAGAAGGACATTGTTTCAGAAATAATGTGTTGGCTTTATGTGATACTTCTAATCTGAAAAATCGTCCGATTAAGTTAGATTCAGGAAGTTTTGAAGCCTTAGTTAAATTAGCAAATGATGGATATGGAATGACCTTGTTGCCTGCTTTGGTTGCAGATGATTTGCCACAAGAGTATAAGAAATTTGTTAAAAACTTTGAGTCGCCAGTTCCAACACGTGAAGTTTCGTTAATTTTTCATCAATCTCAATTAAGAGATTCTTTCGAGAAAGAATTAATCAATACAATTCAAAGTATTTTGAGAGGAAAAATATTCTTAGAAAAAGATCAAAAGTTAGATTCGAATATGGTTTCTTTACCAAAAAAATAATAAAAAACGACTCAAAATTAAATTTTGAGTCGTTTTTTTATGTCTTTAAATTTCCTTTAAGGAACTATTGTTGTAAATAAATACGTAGCAAAAAGTGTTAATAAAACAATTCCTTGCTGAATATTTGTTCGACCAGAATTTAATGATAAATAAACAGTGAATAAGGATAATACTAATAAGATAGATGATTTTGCATCTATTCCTAATGTTACTTCTAGTCCTGTAAAATAACATACGATTGCTACAGCAGGAATTGTTAATCCAATTGATGCTAAAGCAGAGCCTAAAGCCAAGTTAAGGCTTGTTTGTAAACGGTCTTGTTTTGCGGCTTTATATGCGGCTAAACCTTCTGGTAATAAGATAACTACGGCAATTATAATTCCCACCAATGATTTTGGAGCACCTAAATCCATCACAATTGTTTCGATGGTTGGCGATAATTTTTTTGATAATAAAACAACTGCACACAAAGCAACTAATAATAAAACTAAACTCGAGATTGTAGTCAATAAATTTGGTTTTTCGACATGTAATTCTGATGTCACATTATCTTTGCTAGTTTGCGGTAAGAAATAATCGCGATGACGAATGGTTTGGACAGAAATAAATCCGCCATATAAAATAAGAGAAATAATTGCGACAAAAATTAATTGACTTGTCGAAAATTCTCCTCCTTTTTCTGAAGTTAAAAAATTAGGTAAAACTAAGGTTAATATAGATATTGCAACTAAAGTAATTAAAGCAGTTGAAACACCTTGTTTGATAAAGTTCTGTTCTCTATAACGAACTCCTCCAGCCAATAAACAGATTCCGATAATTCCGGTAAGAATAATCATTACAGCAGCAAAAACGGTATCTCTTGCCAAAACAGAAGGGAAGCCAGTAGGTTCGGACATCATCAATGAAACAATAAGCGAAACTTCTATAACTGTAATAGCTAAAGCTAATATAATGGTTCCGAAAGGTTCGCCAACTTTATGTGCAACAACTTCCGCGTGATGTACGGCTGATAAAACAGCTGAAATTAGAATAATTCCTAAGATTGCTGAAAACCACATCTGATCTTTAAATCCTTCGGCTATAGTTAATGAAAATATGGCAAGAATGGGACAGATGATTGTCCAGTATGGTAAAGCTAAATTGAATTTTTTTGAAAGAAAATTATCTACATGCATTAATTATAAGGTTTTGGATTTTTACAAATTTAATAAATAATATTGATAA
>NZ_DLOC01000065.1:0-4779 GCF_002478465.1 Empedobacter sp. UBA7494 | reverse complement strand
CCTCACTTTTGAGACAGCTTCATTTTCATTATTATTTTACAATTTCAAAAACTTGCAAACGAAGCTTTATCGTATCTACTTTACTCAACGTATCTTGCAAAATCAAATATTTTGGATCTAACTGCTTCACATAATAATTGTACGTTGTATCATTCAGAGACATCGTTAACAAACGTTTTGTTTTAGACGTATTATACACATACGTTCCTGTCGTTTGTTCTTGTACACAATTTCCTTTTTCGGTTTTATACATGTTAGAATTATAATTCGTAACATCCGAAAAATCTAATGTAGACTGTCGCTCACAAGACAACAACTTGTCTGTTTCCGTTATATTCCCTTTCGTTTTTCTAATTTCTTTCAATTGCCATTTTCCAGATCGCAACAATTGATCTTGCGATATTGCCAACGAATCGTCTTCTTTGCACGAAAAAACTGAAAGCAATAAAATTGATGCTAAAAATAGGCTGAATATATTTTTCATTCGGTTCAATAATTATGTGGTAAAAATAAAGATTTTGAATGACGTAAAGTGAATATAAAAAATAAACCTGAAAACTTATTTTCTTTATTTATTGTTTACGTAAAATATCATAACTGATTGTATTTGCTATTTTCTCGAATTCCTTATCAGAATCTACAATTTTTTTATCAATATATGTTTCAAAAGTTATCGTTTTATCTTGATTAATTTTCACAATTCTATCCTCAAAAATATAATCATCAATGTAAAATTGAATTCTATTATCAACAATTCGCCACAATGTTAATCGAGGCTCACTAGGAAAACAATTGCCATTACTTCCTTCTACATAGTTATAAATAGCATATCCATTATCCCAAATTGTATAATTTCTCATTAACCGACAATCATCAAATTCTTTAGACACTTTTTTGCCATTTTCATAAAAGCCTGATTCTTGTAACTTCCAAAAACCAATCACATTATCAGGTTTTAATTGTTGAGAAAACATTTTTGAAGAGAATAAGATTAATAGAATTAAAATAATTTTTTTCATAAGATTGATTTACCTTGTAAAGGTATATTTTTTACCTTATCAAATAAAAAGAATGAAAAAATTCATACTAGAAACTTCCGACAAATATCCAATTGCCATAACCTCTTTTGGCGAAAACAATGCAACCAAAAAAATCATTGTCATTTCGTCTGCAATTGGTGTTAAACAAACTTTTTATGCCAAATATGCAACGTATTTAGCTAATAAGGGATATTTGGTTTTTACGTATGATTATCGCGGAATCGGCGATTCTAAACCCAAAAAATTAAAAGATTTTAAAGCGCATTTTACAGACTGGGCCGACAAAGATTTTTTAAGTTTAACACAATATATCGAAGAATTTTATCCCAATCACGAAAAATTCTTAATTGGTCATAGTATCGGTGGAATTATGATTGGTTTGACACGCGCTTACAAAGTTTATGATAAAATTGTAACGATTGGTTCTCAATATGGCTATATCAAAAATTTTCATCAAAAAGATAAAACTAAAGTGAATTTCTTTTTTCGCATTGCGATTCCTGTTTTATCTGCTTTTTACGGTTTTTTTCCTTCTCAAAAAGTTGGAATGGGCGAACCAATTCCAATCGGGATCGCAAAAGATTGGCGAAAACTAATTCTGAATGAAACTTCAATTCTAGGTTACGCTGATGAAACGCAAAATTTGTATGATGAAATTACAAAACCTGTTTTAATCATTAGTTTGGATGATGATTTTATGGCAACACCAAAATCTGTAGATTTATTTGGGAAATTAGTTTTGAAAAATGCGAAGAAAAAACGTTTGAATATCGTTCCAAAAGAATATGGGTTGGATGAAATTGGACATTTGGATTTCTTTCGAGAAAAAAATAAAACCGAAATTTGGCATATTCCTCTTGATTATATTGAACAATAAAAAAAGCTCGAGAATTTCTCGAGCTTAAAAATTAATTATTATAATAATGAGCTCAACTCTTTTCTTGGTTCACTGTAATAATACGTTGTGTATTATGATTTTTGTAATTAAAATAATCTAAAAAAATGTGAACCTCAATTCACTTTATTCAGAAATTCCAGAAAATGAATTGAGACATAATTTTCTCAAATGTGCATCCAATTTATGGTAAGACGAAATTACATAAAATTTTTTAATGTTTTTAAAACAAGAATTCTTGATAGAAAACCTGAAAATATAGATGAACTAAAGTAATATGTTTAAACAAAGTGTTTATCTTTATAACAATCTAAAGTCTCTCCTAAGTCTTAAAAATAAGACTCCAAAAAAAATATAAAAAAAACTAAAAAAAAACATATTCCTTCGGGCTTAAATATTATTTTAAAACTATTCATCTATTTCTTTTTCAAGATAAAAACTTCTTTGATTTTTTCTGGATCAACTTTATCGTTTTTGGTTGTTTTTTCAAGTTTTGTAATCAAATGATTTACTTCTTCATCAGAAGCTGGGCCACCAAGATTTTCTCCATTTACGCGAGAATCTTCTAGAACTTTTCCAGTCGAATCTAGAATTACCCAAAAAGGTAAACCTTGATCTTTTCCACCTAATTTTTCGTTAATTTCAGCGCCGCCTGGTGTTTCTAAATTTTTCTTTTCTGCACGTTCTTGTACAGTAATAAATGTTTTGACATAATTCGCATCAAAATATGGTTTCACAGCTGGATCGTCCATATTTTTTTCCATCTTTTTACACCATCCACACCAAGAAGCATGAAAAATTAAAAAGACATTTTTATTTTCAACTTTCGCTTGGTTTTGAGCTTTAGTTAATATTTCTGTTGCTGTTTGCGCGTTTACGATTCCTGCGAAAGCAATCATAAAACTTACGATTAAGGCTTTTAATTTCATTGTAATAAGTATTTAAGTAAATGTAAATAAATAATTGTATTTTCAATAAAAAATTAACACTTATGAAACATTTTTTAGGATTTATCATTTTGCTATTTCTCACAAGTTGCGCATCCAATAACATAAAAACGATTGAAGGAAAATGGAAACAAGATTTTTTGGATTATAAATTGAAAGTGGTAGAAGTTCCTTTGTCGAAAAGTGATGCGATTATGGATGTTTCGAGAAGTAAATCAAAATTGAAAATAGATTTTGATTTTCAGGATGGTTATGAAAAAGATGTGACAGATTCTATTGTGTTTAAATTTCCTCAACTCAAATTCAGAAAGATAAATCTTGATAAAACGTCTAATTATTATGATTTGACTTATAATGCTACTTGCGATTGTTTTTATGGTGAAATGAAATCATATTCTGGAAATGTATTAAATATAAAATTGAACAGAGTTTCTTCGGTTAAATAAATTTAATGGAAATCATTATCTTTGCACAAAATTATTAGAACATCGTTCTAATATTCAATCATTAAAAAAGAGACAACATATATGAAATGTGGAATTGTTGGATTGCCTAATGTTGGTAAATCTACTTTATTTAACTGTTTGTCGAATGCAAAGGCGCAATCGGCAAATTATCCTTTCTGTACAATTGAACCAAATGTAGGAACAGTTTCTGTACCAGATACTCGTCTAAATCAGTTAGAAGCAATTGTAAATCCAGAGCGCGTTGTGCCTGCGGTTGTAGAAATTGTAGATATTGCTGGTTTGGTAAAAGGAGCAAGTAAGGGAGAAGGTTTAGGAAATCAATTTTTAGGAAATATCCGAGAGTGTAATGCAATTATTCACGTTTTACGTTGTTTCGAAAACGAAAATATTACACATGTTGATGGTTCTATTAATCCATTGCGTGATAAAGAAACAATTGACATTGAGTTGCAATTGAAAGATTTGGATACAGTTACAAAACGTATCGATAAATCTAAAAAAGCAGCAAAAGCAGGAAATAAAGACGAACAAAAAGTTGTAGAAGTTTTAACAGCTGTAATTGCTCATTTAGAAGAGTTGAAAAATGTTCGTGAAATGGATTTGGACGAAAAAGAGCAAGAAATTGTGGATTCGTTACAATTGATTACTTCTAAACCAGTTTTGTACTTATGTAATGTAGACGAGTCTGCTGCAAAAGACGGAAACGAATGGGTAGAAAAAGTGAAAGAAGCTGTAAAAGATGAACACGCAGAAGTGTTAATTTTAGCGGCACAAATAGAAGCAGATATCAACGAGTTAGAAACGTTTGATGAGCGTCAAATTTTCTTGGAAGAATTAGGATTAGAAGAGCCAGGAGTTAATCGTTTGATTCGTTCTGCTTATACATTGTTAGATTTAGAAACATATTTCACAGCAGGTGTAAAAGAAGTTCGTGCTTGGACAATCAAAAAAGGTTCTACAGGACCACAAGCGGCTGGAGTTATTCATACCGATTTCGAGAAAGGATTTATTCGTGCAGAAGTTATTAAATTTGAGGATTTTATTACTTACGGATCAGAATCTAAATGCCGTGAAGCAGGAAAATTAAACGTAGAAGGAAAAGCATACATCGTACAAGATGGTGATATTATGCATTTCTTGTTTAATGTGTAAACAGTTATTTTATAATATTTTACTAAAAGCATCAATAAATATTGATGCTTTTTTTATTTAAATAAGCTTTTATAGATTTGTTTTTAAAATAATGTTTGTTAGTGAAATAATTGTATTTTTAAATAATTAATAATTAATAAACCCGTAGTGCATTTAGGTAATATTAATTTTTAAGTTGTTAATATTTCTATTTTGGTTTCTGTTTATTGATTGAATAATAGTAAGCGTTAGTATTTTTGATAGTATCCTTGTTTTAAACCCTAAAAAGCTTTTAGCAT
>NZ_DLOC01000059.1:0-16580 GCF_002478465.1 Empedobacter sp. UBA7494 | reverse complement strand
TGTTTATTCAAATATAAGTAAACAAAAATTTCTTACAATTTTTTAACATAATTATTCATAATTTTTTTTAAAAATTTCTTAAAAAAATAAATAATTGTTAATTTTTGCTATTATGTATAATAATGTATTCACTTTATTGTGGATTTAATAATACTATAAATAAGAGTTGTATAGAATTAATTTAGATGAATTGCATTCTTAGAACTCATTTTTTGTATTTTAACATTTGATAAAGATTTAGAAAAGGATAAAATTTTATCTATGGTTGATTTTTTTGGACCTAAAGTTCGTAATTCTTTTTTCATATAAGTGGTTTAAAAAATTAAAATCAAATATTAGTCCACAATATTAATTTATTGTAAAAAAGTCTTCTCAATTTGAGAAGACTTATAAAATAAACTATTTTTTAATCTAGGATTAAATCTTTGCGATGTGTTGAACTAAATCAACTACTTTGTTTGAGTAACCAATTTCGTTATCATACCAAGCAACTAATTTAACGAAAGTAGGGTTTAGCATGATACCAGCTTCTGCATCGAAAATAGATGTTCTTGTATCACCTACGAAATCTTGAGAAACAACAGCATCTTCTGTGTATCCTACAATTCCTTTCAAATCTCCTTCAGCAGCTTCGCGCATTACTTTTTTGATTTCGTCGTAGTTTGTTTCTTTTGCTAATTTAACTGTTAAATCAACTACAGAAACGTCAACTGTTGGTACACGGAAAGACATTCCTGTTAATTTACCATTCAATTCTGGAATTACTTTTCCAACTGCTTTCGCAGCTCCAGTAGATGAAGGAATGATGTTTACCATTGCACTACGTCCTCCTCTCCAATCTTTCATTGATGGTCCGTCAACTGTTTTTTGAGTTGCAGTAGTTGCGTGAACTGTTGTCATTAAAGCTTCCACAATTCCGAAATTTTCGTGAATTACTTTTGCTAATGGTGCTAAACAGTTTGTTGTACAAGAAGCATTAGAAACGATAGTGTCTTCTGCTGTTACAGATTCGTGGTTAACACCCATTACAAACATAGGGGTATCATCTTTAGAAGGACCTGTTAAAACAACTTTTTTTGCTCCAGCTTCAATGTGTTTTCCTGCAGTTTCTTTTGTTAAGAATAAACCTGTTGCTTCGATTACGATATCAGCTCCAACTTCGTCCCATTTCAAGTTCGCTGGGTCTCTTTCAGCTGTAACGCGAATTGTTTGTCCATTAACAATTAAGTTTCCGTTTTCTACTTTAACTTCTCCGTTAAATTTTCCGTGAACTGAATCATACTTTAGCATATAAGCTAAATAATCAACGTCTACTAAATCGTTAATACCTACGATTTCAATATCGTTTCTCTCAATAGCAACCCCGAAAACAAGGCTACCAATTCTTCCGAATCCGTTGATTCCAATTTTAATTTTTGACATAGTATATATAATTTCCCTTTATATTAAATGTTTAAATCGCTAAAATATTAGCTACTTTGATTAACTCTTCATCAATCTCATTGTGTTTTTTGATGGCTTCATCTATCGCTGTAAATACAACTTTATTAGAGCGAATACCAGCCATAAGATTTGTTTTACCTTCCAGTAAACCTTCAACAGCAGCAATTCCTAAACGACTTGCTAAAACACGATCGTGACAAGATGGAGAACCACCACGCTGTATGTGTCCTAAAACTGTGACACGAATATCATATTCTGGATGACTATTTTGAACTTGTTTTGCTAATTCAAAAACTCCACCTAATTTTTCACCCTCTGCAACTACAACGATGCTTGATTTTTTTCCAGATTTTTCTGAACGTTCTAAAGAAGAACATAATTCTTCGACGCTATCACGTTGTTCTGGAATCAAAATATCTTGTGCACCCGAAGCAATTCCACTATTTAAAGCAATAAAACCTGCATCGCGTCCCATTACTTCCACAAAAAATACACGATCATGTGATGTAGCAGTATCTCTTAATTTATCAATTGCATCAATTACAGTATTCAAAGCTGTATCGTATCCAATTGTAAAATCGGTTCCGAAAATATCATTGTCAATTGTTCCTGGAATTCCAATAAATGGAACACCAAACTCTTGATGAAAGATATTTGCTCCAGTAAAAGAACCATCTCCACCAATTACAACTAAAGCATCAATGTTATTTTGTTTTAAATGATTATATGCTTTTTGACGACCTTCTGTAGTTTTAAATTCTAAAGAACGAGCAGTTTTAAGAATTGTACCACCTTGATTGATAATATTTTTCACTGAACGAGGTCCAAGTTCAATCATATCATTGTTAATCAAACCTTCGTAACCTTGACGGATTCCTACTGATTTGATATCGTAGTACTTACATGCTCTTACAACGGCACGTAAGGCCGCATTCATTCCAGGCGCATCACCTCCAGAGGTTAATACACCAATTCTTTTTATATTGTTTCCCACGTTTTTCCCTTTATTAAATCAAATATAATAAAAAATCAGAATATTATTATAATTGGTAGTATGAAAGATAAATTAATCTTCGTCGACAGGTTTTAACGTTCCGTCTGCAAAATCTCGTTGAAGAATAACCGCAATATACAAATCTTCTCGTGTTCGCTTCGGATCATAAGTTTGTTTCAGATCAATATTAAACGCACCACTTGCTGCTTGATAAAGAAAAGCATTCAATCCGCCACGTAATTCTTTTATAATATCGTATGTTGTTTTATCTGTTTCTTTATAGATTAATTTAGTAAGAATTTGACCTCGAGAACTTGACATATTTTTTAATTGATTCTCAAATTGATCAGCCAAATCTTTTTGACGAGATTTTACGAAACGCTTTTTATCGCGTCTTTTATCCATTGTTTGAATCGTATCGGATACATAATTGTATTCTCTAACAGCAGTTCTTACATACGGCCAAACATCGCGAACGCGCTTTCTTAACCATAAATAATACTTTTTTTCTAAATCAGTTTTTAAATGAACCGAATAACTATTCATTTCATTAAGATGTATTGTGTCTAGAGGATTAAACGCAAATTCATCTAAATTAATTGAATCATTTTTAATTTCTTGTGCAGGATTTTTTCCACCTAAATCTAACCCAAAAATTTGAGCATTAACATTAGATAATCCAACAAAAGTAAGTAGTAAAGTTATATGATAGATATAAAATTTCATATCAGAATTAGTTCAAAAATTGTTCCTAAAATTAGTACATTTGTTAGATAAATAAACTAAAATGAGTACAAATAATTTGTTTGATCAACAATCTTTGGATTTTTTGACAAAATATTTAAATACAGCTTCACCTACAGGTTTTGAAAGTGAAGGACAAAAAGTTTGGATGGATTACATAGAACCATACGTAGATGAGGTAAAAACAGATAATTATGGATCTGCTTATGGTGTAATAAATCCTGAAGCGAAGTATAAAGTTGTGATTGAAGCCCATGCTGATGAGATTTCTTGGTTTGTGAATTATATTTCTGATGACGGATTGATTTATGTGATTCGTAACGGAGGATCAGATCATATGATTGCGCCTTCTAAAGTGGTTAACATTCATACCAAAAAAGGAATTGTAAAAGGTGTTTTTGGTTGGCCAGCTATTCATTTGCGTCAAGCAGGAAAAGACGAAGCGCCGACTCCAGATAAAATTTGGATTGATACAGGTTGTACATCGAAAGAGGAAGTTTTAGAACTTGGAATTCATGTTGGTTGTGTGATTACTTATCCTGATGAATTTTTTACGTTGAATGACCGTTATTTTGTTTGTCGTGCGATAGACAATAGAATGGGAGGATTTATGATTGCTGAGGTTGCGCGTAAATTGGCTGAAAATAAAGATCAATTAGATTTTGGTTTATACGTTGTAAATGCGGTTCAGGAAGAAGTAGGATTGCGTGGTGCGGAAATGATTACACAAACAATTAAACCAAATGTTGCAATTATTACGGACGTTACACACGATACTACAACTCCAATGATTACAAAATCGAAAGAAGGTGAGCAAAAATGTGGTGATGGTCCAGTTGTTTATTATGCGCCAGCGGTGCAAAATAATGTGCGCGAATTAATTATTGATGCAGCTGAGAAAAACAATATTCCTTTTCAGCGTGCGGCAAGTTCTCGTGTAACAGGAACGGATACAGATGCTTTTGCATATAGTAATGGAGGTGTTCCGTCTGCTTTAATTTCGTTGCCGTTGCGTTATATGCACACAACTGTTGAAATGGTTCATCAAGCTGATGTAAAAAATGTCATCGAGTTGATTTACGCATCAGTGAAAACAATTAAAAATGAACAAAGTTTTAAATATCATACTGTTTAAAATATAAAGTGATTAAAAACGAAAAGGCTGTCGTAAGACAGCTTTTTCGTTTTTAATTGTCCCTTCCTAAGATAAGTTGACACTAAAATCAACTTATTATGAAACATCGGATTTAGAAAGAAACATCGAACACAACGGGATTATACTTTAGGCTTTAAATTAGCCGTTGTATTTCAAGTAGAAAAAGTCGATTTTCGTATAAACAAGCACAAAAATGCTAGGGAATTAAAATACAAAGAAGGAGTAAAGTTTTGGTTTGCCTCAGAAAATGTGGTAAGTTAGATTGGAACCTAACAATTATACATACGATGTAGAAACAAGAACAAACACCAGCGCAAAAGATCAAACGGTTATAACGAGAATTAGCCGATGAAAAGCTAAGAGTCAAAATTCTCAACCCCATGATGGATATAGCCGATGAACAACTTGGTACTCTAATCACAAAAAAGTTCAATATCTAACACTCCTCAAGAGCCAAAAAAAAATAAATGTTTTCTGCTCTTGTCGATTGCTTGGGTTAAGTCGCCAAAGTTTCTATGCGGCACTAAAACGTCATACTATTCGAGAATCAGAGCTTTTACAGATTAAATGATTAGTTTTGGAAGTTCGGATGAAATTACCACGATTAGGAACTCGAAAGCTTCATGATATCTTGAATGAACAGCTAAAAGAACTTAACATAAAGATGGGTCGAGATGCTTTATTTTGTTATCTGAGAAGAGAAAATTTACTCATAAAATCTAAAAAACATTATACAAGAACTACATTCTCTAACCATTGGTTAAGGAAACATCCTAATTTATACAAAGAAATAGAGGTTAATAAAACAGAACAGGTTTTTATGAGTGATATAACATATGTAAAAACGAAGCAAACTGTTTGTTATTATTCTTTAGTTCCAGATGCGAATAGTCGAAAAATAATTGGTTATTCTGTAAGTGAAAATATGAGTGCAGAAAATGTATCTTTAGCCCTGAAGATGGCTATTAAAAACAGAGTGAGTAAGTAGAAAGTAATCCATCATTCGGATAGAGGATTGCAATATTGCTCGGAATATTATCAAGCGATTTTAAAACAAAATCAGATGATACCATCGATGACTGAGGGCTATGATTGTTATCAACATGCTTTGGCTGAAAGAATTAATGGAATATTAAAACAAGAGTTTTTGATCGAAAAGCAAAAGATATTACTGAATTAACTAAAATGGTGTAACAAATTGTGTATCTTTATAATAATACAAGACTTCATATAAGTCTTAATATGCAGACCCCGGAAATGAGACAAAAAAAATCCGAAGAAATAAAATCTCTTCGGATATAAATATTGTTTAATAACTGTCAATCTATTTTTATGACTAGTCAATCAATTAACCCGTAGTGTATTTGTATTAGATTGTATATAAAAGTTATACAAAAAGCTAAAAATCATTAATTTGTAGTGATTGCACAAACAATTTAATGCACAACTTTATAGCAAATTACGGAAAAATTTATAAGTATAAAAGGGTTTAGGTCTTGAAAGTGAGAATTTATTATTTCAGATACGAAGGTCCAGATTATCTGACTTGAAAATAGTTGCCTTAAATCTGAATTCAGAAACATGAGTATTGATAGTGAATATCAACTTTTTAGAATACGATCTTCTGATATTAAGTCATTTATAGAAGGTAGTGTTTATAATTGAAGAAAAAGAAGATTATTTATACATATGGAACTTATACGAAAACTGTTATTTGAAAACTTGAATGGTTCTGAAAAGTATTTTATTGTGGATAGCATGCCTTTATATGTTTGCAAATTATCAAGAAGCTCACTTAGTAAAATATGTAGAGAAGCCGATTATGCATTTCCAAATAAAGATAATTGTGCTTCACAGAAAATACATTATTATGGGTATAAACTTCATGCTGTTTTGTTATTTAAGTATTGATTTACAAAGTCTTAATATTAGTACAGTATCAGTGCTTGACATTCATAATCTGAAAGATATAAAAACATGAATTTAAAAATTGTACACTCTTGGGTGATAAAGAAAATTTATACGTACAATACCAATTCGATTTGTTTATATCGCGCAATATAAAGCTGGAAGTTCCTATGAGAACAAATCAAAAAAACTTTAATGATCAACCTTTTGAAATAGGTAAATACAGAAAAAGGATAGAAACGTTATTCTATCAACTATGCGATAAGTACATGATTAGACGTAATTAGGCTAAAAGCTTTTTAAGGTTTAAAACTAGGATACTATCAAAAATACTAAAGCTCACAATTCTTAAAACAATAAACACAAACCAAAATAGGAATATTAACAACTTAAAAATTAATATTACCTAAATGCACTAGGGGTTTGAATAAATATTATTTTACTTTATTTTTGATCCACTTGGCAACGGGTTTCTCAAAATATTCAAACGTTAATGCACTTAAAATTAAAGCAATAACAAAATAAATTCCAATTTTATGAAAATCATTGATTTTAGGTAAATATTGATTTCCATATTTTATCACAATCATATGAATCATGTAAAACGCAAAACTGATTTCACCTAAATAAACCAGAATTTTGTGTTGAAGTATTCTCGAAAATAAACCTTTTTGTAATGCAAAAATTAGAACAATTCCAACCATCGGAATCCAATAGTAAATTCCGTAACGAAAAGCTCTCGCAACATCATTGTGGAAGTAAAAAAAGATTGCCAAAACTGTAATTGCAATGATTTCTATTAAAGTTCCTTTCGAAAAATTGATAGGCGTATCTTTTATCTTTTTATAGATTTGACAGGTAATAATTCCTAAAATAAAATCGAAACTGCGAACAATTGGATTGATGTAAAAAATAGCTTTTTCCAACTTCATATTTGTTCTGAAATAAGGTTCAGCAAAAATGATAATCGGAATAATTAGTAATAAAATATATTTCAGTTTCGGAAATTTATGCAACCAAATCACATAAAAAGGAAACATTAAATAGAAAAATAATTCGGTCGAAATACTCCAGGAAACGTTATTAATAGAGAAATAAAAGTCTTTTACCGGAATATAAGATTGTAATAAAAATAAGTTTGCACCTGCAATATCCCAATGAAAATAACCTTGCCAAACATTGATGATAACAAATGGCAACATAACACAAAAGGTTAGGACATGAAGCGGATAAATACGAGCAATTCGCGCGATATAAAACTTCTTTTTATCAAAATTTGGATTGTCGATGACTTTCTTTTCGTAATTAAGCGCCAAAACAAATCCACTCAAAATAAAGAAAAACCCAACACCAAGATAACCTTCGAAAAAGACGTTGTTTTTTAGATAATTATACCAAGCTAAATCGGTTTTTACAAACGTTAAATGGCTTAAGAAAACGACAAAAGCAAAGAAAAAACGTAAAGAAGTTAAGCTATTTAGCATTAGTCAATAATTTTAATTTCCATTTGATAATATTCGTCAAACATGCGAATAAATTCGTCCATTTTACTTTCTCTTACCGAAATTGTAAACATACATTTATCAGAAAAATGCTTGTCTTTAATCTCTCCAGAAATACGGTCGACATTGCGTTCTACAATTCCTTGTTGATCATAGTTAAAAACCATTTTCACACGTTTCGAAACAAATTTTTCTACAATATTTGCTTCTTCTAACACAACTTGTGCCGCATATTTATACGCTTTTACCAAACCTGGAATTCCTAATTTTGTTCCGCCAAAATAACGTACAGAAATAATTAAAACATTGGTGATTTCACTTGATAAAATTTGATTATAAATTGGTAAACCAGCCGAACCACTTGGCTCTCCATCATCATTTGCACGATGATTTTTACCATCAATTCCAAGTGCGTACGCATAACAATGATGATTGGCGTCGGGATGAATTTCGCGCAATTGATCCAAATAAATTTTGATGTCATCTTCATTTTCAACTGGATAAGCAAAATTAATAAACTTACTACCCAATTCTTTGAAAATTACATCTTCCACCGCTTTCTCGATTGTACGATAATTGTCCGTCATGTTGTATTGAAAAGTACTGCAAAGATAGTTTAAATAGTACTTTTAACGAAAAAAGGTTTTATATTTATGAGTGATGAAAAAGAATAAACTTTCAAAATCAATAAAAATTATTTTAGCAATTCTATTAATTGGATTGGCTTATTCGGTTTTTCAATACCATTCTGATTATGAAAAAAATGTAATAACTAAGAAAATTTTGGATGATACAAATATTATTTCTGCTTACAATATAGTAGAGATTGAAGATAATATCGAATTTGATTCTGAATATTTAAAATCTTTTTCATTAATTGATAAACCTTCTGTTTATGTACAATTACTATTTTCTAATTTAAAAGAATTGGTAAATTATAAAAGCCGAAATAAGTTTAAGAATCTCACTAACAAGAATCAAAAAACATTTTTTTATTATACATTTTCTGAACCAATTTTATCCTCAAATTCTGATTTAGTACTTATCAAAATAACGGAACATTGTGAAATGTTATGCGGAGAAAGTTCAGTTTATATTTTTGAAAAGGTGAATGGAAAATGGAAGATTAAGGAGAAAATCTTAATTTGGATTAGTTAACATTAATAATTAACATTATGAATCATATATTTTTAAGTTTATCATTTGTCTTTTTACTATTTAATTATTCTTATGGACAAGATTCTAAAAATCGGATTAGTTTATCAAGAGAAGCTGCTGAATATCAATTAAAAGAAGTTCTTGCTAATAATAAACTTCATAACATAATTAATTCTAAAGATAAAATAATTAAAAATCAAGAAACGTTAATTAGCGTAATAGAACCTATACTTTTTGATATTTATGGGAAGGAAAATATTGAAGACCAAAAACCTTACAGAATAAATGATTTTGAAAATTATTATGTTGTAAATGGAACTTTGGATAAAAATCATGTTGGAGGAACATTTTTAATAATTATTGATAAAAGAAATGCACAAATACTTAAAATGACTCATGGAAAATAAAAAGAACCTTAAAATCTAAGGTTCTTCAATTTCTATTCTATTTTCGAAAATATTTAATTCATCATTCAAAAAACGATGCTTTTCAGTTCGAGTTCCTTTCAGTCGAGGAGCTAAAATACCTTCATTCCAAATAGTATCCGAACTCAAAATTCGTGCTTCATCCCACAAGTCAGCATCAATAAAATGTTGTATGGTATCACTTCCACCTTCAATAATCAAGGATTGAATATTGTTTTCGTACAAATAATCCATTACTTGCGGCAATATTTTTTGTGTAAAATCTAATTGAACAAGTTCTAAATTTTCTTCAGAACAATTTTCAATCGAATTGAAAATTACAGTAGGTTGTGTTTGATCAAACAAATGGAAACTTCTCGGAATCGCTAAGTTTTTGTCAATCGCAATTCTCAACGGATTATTTCCTTCCCATAATCGTGTGTTAAGCTGCGGATTATCAATTAAAGCAGTGTTTTTTCCAACCAAAATAGCTTGTTCTTCTGTTCGCCATTTATGCACTAATTGCTTTGTATATTGGTTTGTAATCCATAATTGTACATCATCACGCCCCATATATCCATCTTCTGTTTGCGCCCATTTTAAGATAATATATGGACGTTTTTTCTGATGAAAAGTGATAAAACGTTTATTAAGTTTGATGCATTCTTTTTCCAAAACGCCTAAAGTTACATCAACACCATTTTTCAATAAACGCAAATAACCTTGTCCATTTACTTTCGCAAAAGGATCTAGAGTTCCAATTACAACTTTTGGAATTTCTTTTTCTATAATCAAATCCGCACAAGGAGGCGTTTTTCCGTGATGTGAACATGGTTCTAACGTAACATATAACGTAGATTCCTTTAATAATTCTTGATTTTTAACCGAATTAATTGCGTTCACTTCGGCGTGTGGTCCACCATATTCTGACGTAAAACCTTCGCCTATAATTTTGTTGTTATGTACAATAATAGAACCAACAAACGGATTAGGATATGTTGTTCCTAACCCGTTTGTTGCAATTTGTATACAACGAGCCATATATTGCTCATCGATAGATTGTTGTGTCATGCCTAAAAATTATGCATTAAAATCAATATTGAATAATGTTTTCAGTTTGATTTCTGCTTCAATTAATTTTTTACGTTTATCGTCAATTTGCTTGTAAACATCTTTTAATAAAGGATTGTTCTCATTTGCATTCGAAAAGAAATGCACATTATTATCCAATTGATTGATTTCTTTTTCTAAATCCTCAATTATTTTACGTGTTTTTCTAATCTCATCATCCAATAAATTTCCATTATTTCCAGATTTTACTTTATTGACAAATGATTTCAACTTATAATCGTTCAATTCATTTTTAGAAAGATTTAAAGCGTCTAATTTTTTGTGATAAACATCTGTAAATTCTTGATTGATTGATGTTTTTTCTGAAGGAACTTTTCCTAAATTTGTCCAATTATGTTGAATTTCTTCTAATTGTTTCAACGCTTCATCTTTGTTTTCAGAAATCGTTTGATTTTTGAAATCATCTAAGAAAGCTTGTTTCTTTTCGAAATTTAGTTCCAATTTTTGATTCGCTTGTTCGTGACGTTTTTTGTAACGATCAAAGAATTGATTACATGTATCTTTGAATTCTTTCCAGATTTTGTCTGAATTTTTTCTTGGAACATGACCAATTTTTTTCCAATCATTTTGGATTTTTTTAATCACTTGTACAGAAGCATTCCAATCCGTGCTTTCCGTATGTTGTTTTGCAATTTCTAACAAAGCCAATTTCTTTTCAAGATTCAGTTGTTGCTCTGATTTTAGATTTTTATAGAAATCATTTTTGATGTGATTAAATTGTCTTGTCACTTCTTTGAAAGCTTCCCAAGTTGCAGAATTTTTATCTTTCGGAACACGTCCAATTGTGATAAAGTTCTCACGCAAAGAGTTTATTTCAGAAATAGCTTTTTGCCAATCGCCATGCGATTTTGTTGTTGCTTGCTCAGAAATTTCTTTGATACGAGCGATAATTTGATTTTTCTTTTCTAAATTATCTTTTTGCTCTTGTTTTATTTTTTCATTCAACTCACCTTTACGGTCATGAATTTTATTTGTTAATTCTTTGAATTTTTGCCACGTTGGTTCGCGCAAATCTTCTTGTACAGGAACGGCTTCTTCTTTCCATAAACGATGCAAATATTGCAATTCATTCAAGGCTTTTTGCACGTTTTGCTCTCCAATTAATTCTTCCGCACGTTTGATAATCGATTGACGAACTTCCAGATTATGAGCATAATCCAATGTTTGCAATTCCTTATTCATATCCAAATATGTGTAGAAATTATCTAAGTGGAAAAAATAATTTTTGAATACATTTTCAGCATTTTTGCTCGGAATTCTTCCTGCATTGTGCCAACGAGTTTTTAACTCACGAAATTTCTTGAACATTGCCGCCGAAGAATCACTTGGTTCTTGATACAAGGCTTTTAATTCGTCAATAATTTCTAAACGTTCTTTTAAATTATCAGATTCCTTTTTTTCGTTTTCTTTATGAAAAACTGCTAATTGATTTTTGAAATCGTTGTAAACAGCGTTAAATTTTGCTCTAAAAGATGTTTCGTATTTAAAATCTAATTCATCACCACCTTCACTTAAGAAAGCTTCTTTTTTCGCCGCTTCATCTTCTTCTAATTTAGCTTTGAATGCATCACGAATTTGATTAAAATGCTCGCGAATCTCTTGAACATCATATTTGCTTAATAGATTTTTTGCTTCGTTAATCAAAACATCAAAACTAAATGTTTCGTAATCTTTGAACGAAATATCGCTTATTTTTTCTTGGTTCGTTAACTCTTCCGTTTTGTAAGATTCCGTATTAGAGTCGTTTGTAGTTGCAGGTTTAGGTAATTGTTCTCCGTCTGCATTTTGCAGGTTATCCATTTCAGTATTCATAAGAAATTAAGTTTTGTTTCTCAAATCTAATAAAATTTGAGGACAATATCAAGTCTATTTTGTACGATTATTCCAAATTTCCCAAGCTTTTTCGGCTTGTAGAACCAACATTTCGTGACCATTTTTTATTTTGGCTCCATTTTGTTGACCATTTTCTAAAAATTTTGTCAATGGTGGATTGTAAATCAAGTCGTACAATAAATGATTTTCGTTGATAAATTGGTAGGGTAGAAGTGGAGCGATTTCAGTATTTGGAAAAGTACCAGCTGGCGAACAATTCACAATAATTTGATGATTATGAATGATTTCTTTATTTAATTCATCATATGAATAATGATTTTCAGTTTTTGTTCTTGAAACTATTTTATATTCAATTTTCAATAAATCAAGAATATAAAAAACCGCTTTTGCAGCACCTCCATTTCCTAACACCAATGCTTTTTTATGATGAGGTTCTAAAATAGGTTCTATCGAATGATGAAAACCATAACAATCTGTATTATGCCCGATTCGTTTTCCATCTTGTATCAAAACTGTATTAACCGCACCAATTGCTTTAGCTTCTGGTGATAATTCGTCCAAAAATGGAATGATTTCTTGTTTGTAAGGAATTGTAACATTAAAGCCCACTAAACCTTCGGTTTCGAATACTTTTTCTACTTCATCGATTTGCTGTAAATCAAAAACATTGTAGACAGCGTCTACAATGTTTTCGTTTTTAAATTTTTCAGCAAAATAAGATTTAGAAAATGAATAGGAAATATTTCTTCCGATTAATCCAAATTGTCTCATTCTTCTGTTTTATTTTTATTGAATTGAGCTTTCACAATTCGGATAATCAACGGCATATTCGCCAATAATATAATTCCGAAAATGAATTTCTCTAAATTATTTTTTACAATGTCAAACTGACCTAATGTGTGTCCCAAAAGAGAAATAACACCAACCCAAAGTACCGCGCCTATAAAACTATAGGTAATAAATGTGCGATAATTAAGGTTTGTAACACCGCAAATAAATGGAATTATTGTACGAACAACAGGCATAAAACGAGCGATAATAATTGCTTTTTTACCATTTTCGTTAAAAAATTCTGTTGCTTTTTCGATATGTTTCTTTTTAAGAAACCACGAGTCTTTTCGTCCTAAAATCCAGCCACCAAATTTTCGTCCAACATAATAATTTACGTTATCACCAAGAATTGCTGCAACCATCAGTAATGGAATAATATATTCTATATGCAAATGGTTTTGATCATCGCTTGCTGCAATCATTCCGATCGAAAAGATTAGTGCATCTCCAGGTAAAAAAGGCATTAAAAATGACATGATAATTAAGCCTGTTTCAGCAAAAATTATCAAGAATAAAATAGCATATATCCAATAACCGTAATTATTGATAATGTCCATTAAAACCTTGTCTGGGCGTTGAACAAAATTGGTGATAAACTCAATAATAGATTGCATTTTTTATTTTTTAAGCTCTAATTATATCAGCTCCAATAGCACGTAAACGTACATCGATATCTTCATAACCACGGTCAATTTGATCGATATTATGAATAACAGTTTTTCCTTTTGCAGAAAGGGCAGCAATCAATAAAGACATACCAGCACGAATATCTGGCGAAGTTAATTCGGCTCCTTTCAACGGAGTTTCGTGATTAAGACCAATAACAGTTGCGCGATGTGGATCACATAAAATAATTTGCGCTCCCATATCAATTAATTTATCGACGAAGAATAAACGAGATTCGAACATTTTTTGGTGAATCAAAACACTTCCTTTTGCCTGTGTTGCAATTACCAAAATAATTGATAATAAATCTGGTGTAAATCCTGGCCAAGGAGCATCAGAAATAGTTAAAATAGAACCGTCAATAAAACGCTCGATTTCGTAATGTTCTTGAGCTGGAATATAAATATCGTCATCACGACGTTCTAATTTAATTCCTAATTTTCTGAAAACATCTGGAATAACACCTAAATTTTCCCACGAAACATTTTTGATTGTTAATTCAGATTTTGTCATGGCAGCTAAACCAATCCATGATCCAATTTCTATCATATCTGGTAAACATGAATGTTCAGTTCCCCCTAATTTTTCAACTCCTTCAATTGTTAAAAGATTCGAAGAGATTCCAGAAATTTTAGCACCCATTCTGTTCAACATTTTACACAATTGTTGAATGTAAGGCTCACAGGCAGCGTTGTAAATAGTTGTTGTTCCTTTTGCTAAAACTGCAGCCATAATAATATTTGCAGTTCCTGTTACAGAAGCTTCTTCTAATAACATATAAGAACCTTGTAATCCTTTTTCGTCGACTTCTACACCGTAAAAATCTTCGTCAGGATTGAAACGATATTTTGCTCCTAAAGCTAAGAAACCTTCGAAGTGCGTATCTAAACGACGACGTCCAATTTTATCTCCTCCTGGTTTTGGCATAAAAGCTTCTCCGAAACGAGCTAAAAGTGGTCCCATTAACATGATTGACCCACGTAATGCAGCACCATCTTTGCGAAATTGTTTTCCTTTTAAATAATCTAATCGTAATTCGTCAGCTTGAAAAGTGAAATCTCCTTTTCCATTTTTTTGTGTTTTTACGCCTAAATCACCCAAAATTTCAATCAAACGATTGACATCTCGGATGTCTGGAATATTTTTAACACGAACTTGTTCATTGGTTAATAAAACCGCACATAAAATTTGTAGTACTTCATTTTTAGCACCTTGCGGAGTAATTTCTCCTTTCAAAGGTTTCCCTCCCTTTATTTGAAATGTAGCCATTTAGTTGTATTAAATAGTTTTGATTTAACCTTTATTGTTTCGAACGTTTTGGTTTCGATTGTTGTTATTTTGATTATTTCGGTTATTGTTGTTTTGACGATTATTCGAATTTTGGTTATTATTTCGATTATTGTTATTTTGATGATTACGATTATTGTTTTGGTAACTTCTATTGTTTTGATTGTTATTTGAATGATTATTATTCGAATTCAAACGATCAGGAGAAACCAAATGATCATCAACTTTTCTCAAATCAATTTTACCATCAGATAATTCGTACAAATGATTGAAAATAATTTGATCGTCAACAGTATCTTTATTCCAAAGTAAATAACATTTTTTCATGTGATTGGCAATCGCAAAGTACAAACCTTCGCGTTTTTCGCCTTCTTCCCACGTTACAGCAACATCAATCATTTTACGAATATTGTTTCCGTAATATCTGTATTTATAGATGCTTTTTGGATATTCTACTTTGTTTGGTTTACTATTTACCGTATCTTTTTTTGTCGGAATTGGATAAGGAGATTTTACATCCAAATCAAATTCTGCCATGATAAAAAGTTGATCCCAAAGTTTATGTTGAAAATCTGGTACATCGCGCAAGTGAGGATTTAATTCTCCCATTACTTCAATTATAATTTCGGCAAATCCGTTGCGTTCTGTTTCGTCTGTTATTGTTTTACAATGATTTACCATTTCTTGAATATGACGACCATATTCTGGAATAATCAATTGTGAACGAAGTGTATTATATTCCATTAAATTTTCTAATGTATTGGTTACAAATTTACAAAATTCTATCCGATTATTTGGGTAGAAAAGGTGTATTGATTGCTAATTTTTTATTAAATTTTATTCCTTAAAAAAACGATTATAGTCGGAAGAAGATAAGCCGTAAAACAAGATTTTTGTCTATTTAATTCAAAACAGTTGAAAATCTTTATCACCAAGGAAAATTAAGTTAAAACCTTTTGGTTATCGACAAATATAGTATTTTCTTTTAATAAAAAGTAAATTTGGGTTTTTGTTTTAATCTTCCGTATAGTCAATGATATCACCAGGTTTACAATCCAAAGCTTTGCAAATTGCATTCAAAGTTTCGAAACGAATAGCCTTTGCTTTTCCATTTTTTAGAATAGATAAGTTAGATAATGTAATACCAACTTTATCACTCAAATCATTCAAAGACATTTTACGTTTTGCCATCATGACATCTAAATTGATAATAATTGCCATATTTAAATCGTTAAATCGTTTTCTTGTTTCATTTGAATACTTTGTTTTAAGGCAATTGCAAAAGCAATAATAAATAATTCTGTATATATATCAGAAGCATTAATCATATAACTTTTAGAAATAATAAAATTACTATTCACAAGATATTTTTCTAGTTGATTATTTTTTATGATAGTTAATAAAGAGTCGATCAAAGAAAAGCCTATAACAGCAAATCCATTATACAATAAAGTATTGTATGTACTTTTTTCAAATAATTCACCATTAATAAATCTTTTAATTAACCCGTTGTGCATTTTGAT
>NZ_DLOC01000058.1:0-24014 GCF_002478465.1 Empedobacter sp. UBA7494 | reverse complement strand
TTTTGAGACAGCCTCTTTTTTTTATTAATATAATTCTTCACTCTTTCACAATTCTTCCGCCAATAGCTGATCACCTTTTTTTCTGACACTTTTATATGCTCTATAACACACATATAAAATAATTAGTACAAAAATAAATGCCAAAGGGGCCAATACAATTGCTGTAATACTTAATACAATAGAACTAAACGTTTCTCCTGTATTAACCAAAAAATTTCCAGCTCCCGCAGTTGTGGTGGTCGAAACAGCTCTTGCAGCCGCAGTTGTACCGCTAATCGCAGCCGCAGTTCCTCCTCCAGCTATAATCGCCAAAGCCCAAGTTGCGACTTCGTTCATTTCTGGCATCGTAATTCCAACCGTTATTGTTCCTGCAATTCCAGCTAAAGGAAACGCAATCGTATCCAACAAATTATCAATAATTGGAATATAATAAGCTCCAATTTCTACTAACATCGCTACACCAAGTGTTATAAGAGCCGGTGTACTCCCAACCCACATCCAACTTTCGTCGAGATTAATAAAACTTCCTCCAAATTTAACAGCTAAGCTCAGTACAAATAAGGGAAGAAAAATCCGAAAACCAGCAGCAGCGGCTAATCCTATTCCGAGAAATAACGAAAAAATAGTAGACATTGAGATTAAATCGTTCATAGATTAGTATTTTATAATAGTTCTGATTTTATAAATATAATGATAAAAAAGATAAAGTTTTTATAATTTTTTCTTTCCTTTGCATCCGATTAAGAGAAACCAAGTACTGTAAAGTACTTTTTTTGTGTAAATAAACCTAAATGTTTGAGCTACATCTAAATAATCGAATAATAAATCAATCATTTTTTAAATGCATTGATAATTATTTCTTTTCTCAAAATCAATCAACCAAAACTTCTTCACGACAACATTTAAAATTTTGCAAGAATCAATTTCTTTTTATTTTAATTTCTGATAGGAAAATTTTATCTTTAAGGAAATTTTACGAGAACTCTTGCAATGGAAACATCAAACGAAATTAAAAAAAATAATAAAACAAAAATGCTAGTAATAGGAATTGCAGGAGGAACAGGTTCGGGAAAAACAACTGTTGTAAATAATATTTTAAGAGATCTTAATGCGGAAAGCGTTATCGTTATTTCTCAAGATAATTATTATAAAGATCATCCTGAATTATCTTTTGATGAACGTTCTAAGATCAATTTTGATCACCCAAGATCAATTGATTTCGAATTACTAAAAGAACATGTCGCTTTATTGAAAAATGGCGTATCAATAGAACAACCTGTCTATTCGTTTATTACGCATAGTCGCAAGGAAGAAACGATTTTAACCCATCCACAATCGGTTATTATTGTAGAAGGAATTTTGGTATTGACTGACCCAGATTTACGCGATTTATTTGATGTAAAAATCTTTGTTCATGCAGATTCTGATGAGCGTTTAATTCGTCGTGTACGTCGTGATATCCAAGAACGTGGGCGCGATTTGGATGAAGTTTTAACGCGTTACCAAAAAACGTTAAAACCTATGCATCAGCAATTTATAGAACCATCTAAAAACTATGCAGACATTATTATTCCGAATATGAAAAAGAAAAATTCTGTCGCAATCAAAGTTTTATCAACTGTAATTAAAGAAAAACTCAACTCGAAAACTACTGTATAATGAAAGAAAAATCGGAAGAAATCTTTGACGAAGAACTTACACCAGAAGTACCGAAAAGAAAAATTAAGGATACACGTGTATTCAAATTTGTTTGGAATCGTTACTTTGTTCTAACGGTTGCGTTTGCTGTTTGGATGATTTTTTTCGATCAAAATTCTTTTTTCGTACATCGCGAGTTGGATAAACAAATCAAATTATTAGAAGTTGATCAACAATATTACCAAGAACACTTGGATACTGAGTCTGAAAAATTAAATCAACTAAATAGTAATCCTGCTGAAATTGAAAGGATTGCAAGAGAAAAGCATTTCTTGAAAAAAGATGATGAAGATATTTTTATCATTCAGCAAGAAAAAGTTACGAAGCCACAAAATAAAGAAAATGAGTAAGTTATTTGAAAATTTTGATTCTATTTCTGAAAAAGAATGGAAAAATAAAGTTCAAGTCGAGCTAAAAGGTTTAGAATATAATGAAACTTTAGTTTGGGGAACGAACGATCAAATAAATGTAAAACCATTATATACAAAGGATGATGTCGATTATTCGGCTGTACAACCTTTACCAAAATCCTCAAAAGATTGGAAAATTATTTCGAAATATACTGGAAATAAAAACCAAGATTACAGCTTTTTGTATGGATATTTGATTAATCAAAATCAAATTGATTCATCGTTAGAACTTCCTAATTATCTGGATTTATTTATTAAATATGATGAGACTTCTGATTTAAAATCGCTTGAAAATCTTCCAAATCTGAAATATTTAGATTTAGATATGTATGGATATTTGGCACAGAATGGACTTTGTCAAAATGATTCAGAAAAAGCATCAAAAGAATTGGTGAAAGAAGCTTTGGCATTGAAAAATTTCGAAAAAGTAATTTCAATTCAAGGAGATGTTTATCAAAATGCTGGAGCAAATCATGTTCAACAAATTGCGATTACACTTGCACATGCAGTAGAATATTTAGAAAATTTTGGAGCTGATATTGCGGACAAAATTTATTTTAAATTTGCTGTTGGAAGTAATTATTTCTTCGAAGTTGCGAAATTAAGAGCATTTCGCTTTTTATGGAAAATGATTTTGGAGCAATATAATAAAGAAAGTGAAGCATTTATTTTCACTTCAACATCCGATCGCAATAAATCTAAATTAGATATTTACAACAACGTTATTCGCTCTACAATAGAAGCTTCTTCGGCTATCTTCGGATCAAGCGATGCTGTCTTTGTTGGATCATATGATGAAGTTAATAAAGAGTCTGATTTTGGATTAGAATTAGCCGCAAAACAACAATTATTGTTACAAAAAGAATCTTATTTGAATCAATTTACTGATCCTGCTGCTGGTTCTTTCTACATCGAAAGTTTGACAAATCAAATGGCTGAAAATGCGTTAGAATTGTTTAAAACAATACAAAATGTAGGAGGTTTTGTAAATGCTTTACAAAATGAAACTATTCAAGATTTTATTTATACAAGCGCGAAAAAAGAGCAAAAAGATTTCGATGAGCAAACCATTAAATTAATTGGTGTAAACAAATTTAGAAACCCTGCAGATGTGATTGAGAAATCGCCAAAAGAAAAAGTGGTAAAACAAGCACTTTTTGTTCCGATTGTTCCAACTCGTTTGGCAGAAAAAGAGGAAAAAAATTAGTTTTTACATGAATTGGATGCCAATTTCATTAAAAGAACTCAACAATATAATCGAAACTTCAGTAGCTGTGATGGATACTGAAGTTTTGTGTTTAATAAAGTTTTGTTTTATATAAAATTATGAAATCTAATAAAAACATTTTTCAACGATTTATAGCGGGATTTATTGATTACGCACTATTTATAATCATTGCAACGCTTTATATTTATAAGTTTGGAGCTTTAGCAAATGACGGAAGTTATAATGTAAACGGAATAAATGCTTTACCTATTTTTATCTTTTGGCTAGTTTATTTTGTAGTAATTGAAGTTATTTTACATGGAACTTTAGGTCATTTAATCCTAAATTTGCAACCTGTAAATGCTAAAACAGAAAAACCAATTAGTTTTTCGCAATCTTTTATTCGTCATCTTTTCGATTCTATAGATTATTTTATTTTCGGTGGATTAATTGGAATTTTAATTATAAATAACTCCAAAGAAAGTCAACGTTTAGGTGATATTGTAGCAAATACTAAAATGACTAAAAAATAACATTTTGAATCCAACTATTTTAACAAAAGAATTTCAAGATTATCTGAAAATAATCGAACATGAAGACATCAAATCTATAGGTTTGAAAAAATCGTTATTTGAAGAAATTTCTTCTGCTGAAATTGCACAACAATTGAAAGGAATTCAAGTTTCAAAACATAAATTTCCAACACTTTATTCAACAGAAAACATTTATTTTCCACCTTCAATTAATTTGGAACAAGCAAGTTCGGAAGCTACAGCAAATTATAAATCAACTTTAGTTAAAGGAAAAAATTTGATTGATTTAACCGCAGGTTTTGGAATTGACACCATGGCTTTTGCAAAGAATTTTGACAAAGTATATCACATCGAACAAAATCCTGAATTGAGTGAGATTGTACAACATAATGCTAAAATTTTAGCGCCAAATTTAGAAACCTATACAGGAACTTTTCAGTCTTTTTTTGAAGAAAATCCTACTTTAAAATTTGATGTTATTTATCTCGATCCAGCAAGAAGAAATTCGAGCGGAAGAAAATTTATTTTGGAAAATTTAGAGCCAAATATTTTAGAATGGATTCCAACTTTTTTCGAAAAAACAGAGAAAATTATCATCAAGCTTTCGCCTTTATTAGACATCACTTCTACCCTACAACAAATTGATTCAATTTCTGAAATACACATTGTTGCATTAAAAAATGAAGTGAAAGATTTTCTAATCATTTTAGATAAAAATTCTTCAACAAAAAACCCTTTGATAAAAGCTGTTAATTTAGAAAATAATCAATCCGAATTTTCTTTTCATTTTGAAGAAGAATATAGTGCGAATGGAAATTTTGGAGGAATTCAACATTATATTTACGAACCAAATGTTGCGATTCTAAAAACTGGTGCTTTCAAATTATTAAGTGAAAAATTCAATCTTCTTAAACTTCATCAGAATACTCATTTGTATACTTCGAATGAACTTTTAGAGAATTTTCCTGGAAAAATTTACTTGATTGAAGAAGAAATTAAAAATCCGAAAAAAGAAATTTTAAAGATTAAAGCGAATTTATTGGTCAAAAATTATAATCAGCCAATAGACGTTATCAAGAAAAAATTCAAAATTATTGATGGCGGCACAACAACTTTAATTTTTACACAAAGCATTGATGGGTTTCATATTCTAAAAACTTCACGAGTTTAGTTGGGTTTCGAAAAAAGTTGTGTTAATTTTATACAACAATTTTCAACCTTAAAAAATTACACTTGAAAATCATCAATAAAATTGAAAACTTTATCTACGGAGAAGCACTTTCAGATGGCTTAAAAACTTCTTTAGCGATTATCATTCCACCTATCGTAGCCAGCTTGTTTGGCGATTTATATGCCGGTGTAACAATAAGTCTTGGTGCAGTTTTAGCGCACATGACGGATACACCTGGTCCATTTAAAGAACGCCGAAACCTGATGTGGCTTTCCGTACTCTTGATTTTCCTTGTTTCGTATTTCACCAAAACGATTAATAGTTACCCAATATTTCTAGGTATTTGTTTAACAGTTATCGTTTTCTTTTCTAACATGTTAACCGTTTGGGGACAGCGTACAAGTGCGCTTGGAATGGTCATTATGATGTCGATGGTAATGAATATGAATGATTTACGACATGAGTTAAGTCCTCTTCATATTGCGCTTTTTGTGACAGCTGGAGCAGCTTGGTACACTATTTTTAGCCTAGCTATTAGCACCTTTCGTCCTTATCGTATGGCGCAGCAAAACTTAGCTGATACAATGATTCATATTTCTGAATACATTCGAATCAAGGCTTCTATGTTTGATAAAGACTCTAATTACGATGATATTATCAAAAAATTAATCGATGAACATGTTGTAATTAACGAAAAACAAAGTTTAGTTCGTGAATTAGTTTTTTCGAACAAAAAATTGGTGAAAGACCAGACACCAATTGGGCGTTCGATTGTGTTTATTTTTTCTGATTTGGTGGATATATTTGAAAATGTAACAGCAAATCAATACGATTATGTGAAAATTCGAGAAGTTTACGGTGATACAAAAGCAATGCGCAAAATCTATAATTTAATGAATAAATTAGCGCATGAGCTTAAAATGATTGCTTATCATATTAACTCGAACAAACGTCCTAAACAACCTACTTTTGACTTTGAAGTTGAGTTGAAAAAGATTGATGATGCTATCAAAGAATTATATGCAGAAGGACAAAAACCAATCGTTTTATCTAAAATTTACATCAATTTAAAGCAAATTGTTTATAAAATAGAGTTTATCCATAAATTTTTTTATGATGATTCGTTTACAGAAAAAAAGAAAAATCCGCTGGATCATGCCGAACATTTTGAACCTACAGTTGATTATTCTTTACGAAAATTAAAAGATCATCTGAATCTAAAATCTTCAATTTTTAGACATGCAATTCGTGCATCAATTGTAATGTTATTAGCTTATGGCGTCACATTTATTATTCCGATGACTTACCATAGTTACTGGATTTTGATGACAGTTTTAGTAATTTTAAAACCTGGTTTTAGTGTAACAAAAAAACGAAACTTTCAGCGTTTGAAAGGAACAATTGGCGGTGGATTAGTTGGAGTTTTAATATTATTGATAATTCCTCAACACAGTATCCGATTTGCTTTAATGCTTATTTTCATGTTAATGGCCTACACTTTTATTCGTCACAAATATGCAATTGGTACATTTTACTTAACCGCGTATATTCTTATTTCGTTTAGTTTTTATTCGCAAAAAGATTCATTGTATATTATTCAAGAACGTTTTATTGATACACTTGTTGGAGGATTTATGGCGTTTATTTCGAGTTATTTGATTTTACCAACTTGGGAAAAAAATAATATGAACGAATATATTCAAAAAGCATTGATTGCAAATTATGAGTTTATCTATTTGGTTTTTAAAAAATTAGCCGACAACGAAGTTTCTACAACTGATTATAAATTAGCTAGAAAAGATGTTTTTATTGCAATGGCAAATATTAATTCAGTTTTTCAACGTGTAATTTCTGAACCGAAAGGAAAACAAGAAAATGCTAACGTACTGAATAAATTCACCATTTTCAATCAATCATTTGTCTCATATTCAGTTGGTTTAGTTAAAATTTTAAAGAAAAACAATTCCGTTATTTTAACTTCAGAACATATTCGATTGATGAAGAAAATTTTGCAATTATTGTTACAAAACATTCGGCTTTACGGTGAATATGAAACAGAAAATTTACCAAAAACAATAGAGTTTAGAGAAAAAACTGTTGTTTATACGGAAATTGAAACAGAGGCTTTGCAAAATGATTCTGAACTGATTGAAGATTTGTTAGAGTATTTATACGAGATTGCTTACGATTTTACAAAAGTTGGTCACGTTTTTGTGAAAGAACAACCGTTAAAAGAATAATAAATGACAATCATCCAGCTGTTTAAAAATCTACGCCCATTTGTAAAACCTTATCGTTCTTTGGTTGTCGCAACTTTGCTCCTAACCTTAGTTGGATCTTTTACTTCGCAAGTAAATGCACTGATTTTGCAATATACCGTAGATTCTATAAATGGTTTGGTTGAAGCTGGAAAAGGATTAAAAGAAGGTCTGAAAATCATTTCGTTTATTTCGATTGTTTTGATGACAAAAGAAATCTTGAATGCGTTCATCACATTTGGTCAAAAATATTATGGAGAAAAGCTTCGAATTTTTGTTTCGCAAGATTTAGCTCAAGCCATTATCGAAAAGATTTTGACGTACCGAATGGCGTTTTATACAAATCAAGATAATCAAGCAGGAAAGCTTCAAACTCGTATTGATAGAGGAATTGAAAGCTTGACACGTTTAGTTCAAAACTTTTTTATCGATATTTTACCTCTTTTTGCCAATTCAATTGTTGCTTTAATTTTGATGTTCAACGCTAATTTTTATGTTGGATTGGTTGGACTTTGTATCGTTCCGATTTATTTCATTATTACACAACAACAAGCTAAAAAGCTGAGTGGTTGGCGACGTAACTTAAGAGGTTATCGTGAACAAAAATCGCAAGGAATCATCAGCATAATTGATTCAATTACAGTAATTAAATCATTTAACCGAGAAGATATCGAAGGTAAAAAACAACTTGATTTGCAAAAAGAATTGACAAATAATCAAATGCAAACACGTAAAACAAGCTTCTTTTTTGATGGTTTAAAATCCTTTATCGAGCAATTTGGCGTGGTGATTATCATCATTTTAACTTCATATTTGGTTCTTGATGGACAAATGACAATTGGCGCAATTATGTTCCATGTTTTGTTGTTCAACAACGTTTCGGCTCCTATTCGTCAACTGCATCGTATTTATGATGAAATGAATGATGCAATGATTTATTCCGAAAGTTTCTTTGCAATTTTGAAAGCGGATGACGAAAAAGAATCTTCTGGAAATTACATTCCAACAAATCTAAAAGGTAAATTCGAAATCCAAAATGTTGACTTTTCTTATCCAAATGGTTACAAAGCCTTGAAAAATATCAACATGACAATTCAACCCAATAAAATTACAGCTTTGGTTGGTTTGTCTGGCGCTGGAAAAAGTACAGTGATTAATTTGTTAGATAAATTTTATCAACCTGATTCTGGAAAAATTGTACTTGACGGAATTGATTTAGAAGAATATGATACACAATTTTTACGCGATAATATTGGATTGGTTTTACAAAAAAATCACATTTTTAATGGAACGATTGAAGAAAATATTCGTTATGGAAATGTAAACGCAACTTTCGAAGAAATAGAAGATGCCGCAAAACGTGCTTATATTCACGAACAAATTATGGATTTGCCAGAAGCTTATCAATCCAAAGCCTTATTGTTATCTGGTGGTCAACAACAACGCATCGCCATAGCACGTATGTTTCTCAAAAATCCACCAATTATTTTTCTAGACGAACCTACTGCAAGTTTGGATGCAATTGCCACGGAACAGATTAAAAATAGTTTGGATGCCATCAAAAAAGATCGAACAGTTATCATTATTTCGCATAGTATTTCTCAAATTATCGATGCCGATTATACGTACGTGATGAAACAAGGCGAAGTTGTAGAAAACGGGATTCATGAAGATGTGTACAAAATGAACGGTACTTATAAAGAGATTTTTGATGCAATGGCAAAAAGCTTAAACATTGAAAAAATTGCCAAAACTTTTGACGATGAAGAAGAAGAAAATTATTAGGAATAAATCTATTATAAAACATTATAAATCACTATCTTTAAAGAGGTAATAGGATAGCGTATGAAAAAATTAGTTTATTTTATAGTTGGGGTATTGTTTTTTACCCAATCTTGCGAGCAAAAAAAAGAAGCTCCAAAAGAATTAGCGCTTAATACGATAACTTACGAAAGTGCTTTAGATGTTCCTGTAAATAAAGTTGGTGTTCTGATTAATGTAGATTCCCTTGGTTTTTTTGATCATAATTCTCAAAATTTAGATCAAAACATTGATTCAAAATCAATTGAAAATCAGCTTAAACAAATAAATTCTAAATTTGATATTGTAAAAATAATTCGTGATAAATCTGAGAAAATATTAAACGATAACAAGTATACTTATCAAATGATTGATAGATTTGATAAAAATTTAGTTCCGAATGAATTAATCACAAAGGAAAATGTAAATCAAGTTAAATTTAATGATTTAAAAAAAGCGATTAATCAAGATGATTTAGTTTTAATTAATGTAAAATCAGGGCTTGATTATGATCCTGCCAACAAACAGAAATATATCGCCAAAACATACGTCTACATTAATATTTTAGACCTTAAAAATAATGCTTTAAAATATAGCGAAACAATTGGTGGAACAAAGTATATAGACGAAACAATCAATAAAAGTACGACGGATTATTTAGAGAAAATGATGAAAGAGTCATTAAACGAAACGTTGGATATTATTGATAATAAATATTAAATACATTGAACTATGCGCCATTTTTTTGGCAACTTTTGGAAGTCCTGAACCCTTAAAAAGTTTCAGGATTTTTATTTTTAATGACATTCTAATATTGACTTTTATTCATGGTATATTTTTTGTTAATTTTAGTCAAAAATTATAGGATGCTTATTATTCGATATTTATCTTTTATTCCATTATTGACTTCTATTTCGGGATTTGCACAACAATTGATTGATCCGCAACTTCGATTGCCTGTTGAAAAAGCGATTGAGTCAAGTTATGAATTAAAAAATAAACAACTGGAAGTCGAAAAAAACAATTACCAATATGACGAAGTAAAAGGTAAACGACAACCAAATTTATCTGCAATTGCACTGGGTGGTTATCTAAACTCGAACGGAATCATCGATATTCCAACCAAGTCAATCGATATTTTGTCCACAGAATTGTTTTCGGGTAATCAAAGATTCAATACATCAGCAGGATTATTTACTGTGGGTGTTAACGCTACTCAAATTATATTTTCGGGATTACAAATTCCAAATGCGTTGAATGCTATTCAGGAAAAAAGTACTGCTTTAGATTATTTGAAAGAAGCCGAAAAAGAAACTATAACCAAAGATATTTTACAAACTTATGATCAATTGATGTTATTGGTCAAAGTAGAAGAATTAATTTCAAATTCTGCAAAACGATTGGATAAAGAACATCTTAAAGTGCAGAAAGCAATTCAAAATGGTTTAGCTATTCCATACGATCGTGAAAAAATAAAATTAGCAATGCTAGAATTAGAAGCTCGACAAGTAGAACTGAATGGTAATCGACAATTACTGTACAAAAAATTAGAAACTTTAACGCATCTGTCTGAAAAAGATCTTCAACAAATTCAATATGAACTTACCCCAATTGACATTCTTGCTTCAAGCTATACTTTAGAAAATAAAAAAGAGTTGAAAGCACTTGAACACTCTGTGAAAGCTTACGAATTTTTATATCAAAAAGAAAAAGGTTCGCACTTACCACAAGTTTTTGCATTCGTGAACACCAATTATACGTCAATTTTGGGAAGTCGTTTCAAATTAAAAGATGGTGATATATTAGGTGATGTTAATTTGAAAATGAACCAATTTTCGATGTTTCCTAATATTTTGATTGGTATTGGCGCAAAATGGGAATTGTTGGATGGCGGACAACATAAAAATAAATTAGCACAAGCAAAAACTGACATTTTAATAAATGAAAACAAGTTACAAGATTCCCAAGAAAAACTGAATTTATTATTAAGTAAAAACAAAATTGATTACGAAACTTCTACTGAAAAATTAAAAGTAAATAATCAACAAAATACCATTGCAACAAATAATTTAGAAATCGCTTCAAGACGATTTCAAGAAGGATTAATAGATGTAACCGAGCGTTTGGCTGCCGAAAATGAATATTACAAAGTCAATTTAGGTTATTATGCTCAAATCTTGGATCAACGCTCTAAAACCTACGAATTACTTCAAACTTCTGGAGAATTATTTAATCAAATCTCAAATTAAAATCATGAAAAATACACTATACTATATTTTTGCTTTAAGCGGATTAATACTTTTTACAAGTTGTAAATCATCTGACAAGGAAAATAAAAAAGAAGAGCAAACTATTTTTCAAGGTAAAATTGAGCGCGATCAAATTAGCGTTGTAACAAAAATCCCAGGAAAAATAGATCAAATATTAGTTCACGAAGGTGATGAAGTGAAAAAAGGACAAACACTTTTTGTCTTACAATTACCAGAAGTTGACGCGAAGAAAAGTCAAGCAGAAGGTGCTGTAAATTCTGCCGAAGCTCAATATGAAATGGCAAAAAAAGGTGCAACAGATAATCAATTGAAACAATTGCGTGCAAAAGTTGCTGGTTTGAAGGAACAATTAGATTATGCAGAAAAATCAAATCATAGACTAAAAAATATGCTTCGAGATAGTCTTGTTCCACAACAAAGTTATGATGAAGTTTATGCGAAATATCAAGGCGCTAAAAACCAATATTTAGCTGCAAAAGCGGAATTAGCTGATGCCGAAAATGGTGCGCGTGTAGAGCAACAACAAATGGCTTTGGGACAAAAAGAGCGTGCTTTGGGAGCTTTGCAAGAAGTAGATGTTGCTGAGGCGGAAAGATACATCAAAGCACCACAAGATATGACGGTTGAAACAATTAATCTAAAAGTTGGAGAATTAGCTTTGGCTGGATATTCTATTGCAAACGGGATTTTGGAAGAAACTACATTTTTTAGATTCACAATTCCTGAGAATAAAATCGGACAATTGCAAAAAAATCAAATCGTCAATTTAAAAGTTCCTTATAAAAATAATATGGTTTTGAAAGGTAAAATTGTTTCGATAAAAGTGCTTAATTCGTATGCTAATATTTCAACTGCTTATCCTGATATTGATCAACAACAATCGCAATATGAAGTGAAAGTTGTTCCTGTTGACTATAAACAAGCTGCTCAACTATTGACAAAAGCAAATGTAGTTTTGGATCTTAATGCTAAATAAATTCTGATGAAAACGATTTTTCATTTAATTATACGAGAATTCAAACTTTTCTTCAAGAATCCTGTTTTACCAATTTTATTCTTGGGAGCACCTATTATGTATGGTGTTCTGATCGGAAATGTTTATAAAAAAGGAAATGTAACCAATTTACCAATTATTGTTGTAGACGAAGATCATACGATGACAAGTCAGAAAATTATTCAGATGTTAGATGAAAATGAATCGGTGAAAGTTGCTGAAGTTTTACCTTCAACATTTGATTCTAAGAATAAAGCTTTAGCAATCGGAGCTGAAGTTGTGGTTGTTATTCCTCGAAACTTTCAGTCTGATGTACAACAAAAAAAATTACCCGAAATTGCTTATTTTGTAAATGCTTCAAACACGTTAACTTCTAATACAGCGGCAATCGCAATTACGACAGTTCTAACAACAATGAAAGCCGGAATTTCAATAGAAACAGCTCGAAAACAAGGTGTTCCAGAATATATTGCAACACAAAGCTACGAACCATTCAAATCAACGATGATTCGTCAAAATATCAGAAGTGGAAACTACTTATATTTTATGCTTCCAGGTGTTTTATTAACCGTTTTACAACAGGTTTTATTATTAGGTTTAGCACTTTCATTTGCTTCAGAATTTGAGAACAGAACATTTAATGAATTAATCTCAAAATCATCTAATCCGTTTACCATTTTATTCGTCAAAACTTTTCCTTATTTATTTATGTCAGTATTTATATATATGCTGTATTATTGGTTCGGAATGTTTTATGACATGAAATTAGAAACCGAATTTTGGCCATTTTTCACTTCTTCTCTTGCATTCATTTTAGCCGTTTGCTTTTTAGGATTTTTAGTCAGCATTCTCCTTCCAAGCCAACTAAAAGCAACCGAAGTTTTGATGGTTGTTGCAACACCAAGTTTCATTTTAAGTGGATTTACATGGCCTTTAAGTCAAATGCCAAAATGGATTCAAGCAATTGCAGATTGCATTCCATTAACACATTATTTGAAAATATTCCGAATACTTTTCATCGAAAAAGGCGATCCTGCGTTAATTCAACCACATTTAAATAATCTAATTGTAATAGGAAGTATTTGCTTTGTCTTATCTTTGGCTATTCTAATCGTTAAAATAAGAAAAGCTAAACAATCGATGAAACAAATCGAAACAGAAAAGATTTAGCATCTTTTTTTAATTTACAAAACAGATAATAAACCATGAATTTTCTTACAGTTGAAAATCTAACCAAATCATATGGAATCAGAACTTTATTTGAAGATGTAAATTTTCATGTAAATGAAGGAGACCAAATCGCATTCGTAGCAAAAAATGGAAGTGGAAAATCTACTTTACTTAAAATTTTAGCTGGATTAGAAACTGCCGATTCTGGCGAAGTTCGTCCAAATAAAGGTGTTAAAATCTTGATGTTGGATCAAAGTGATGACTTTGACGAAAACTTGAAAAGTGAAGAATATATTTTCAATCATTCGAATGAAGTTTTAGATGTTGTTCGTCAATATGAAAACATGATCGAAAATGACCCAACAAATCCTGATTTAATTGATTTAATGGGAAAAATGGATGTTTTAGATGCATGGAAAGTTGAGCCAACAATCAAAGAAATTTTATCAAAATTGAAGATTGATTTCTTGGATCAAAAAATTGGAAAACTTTCTGGAGGTCAGCGTAAACGTATTTCTTTAGCGAAGTTTTTGATTGATTTAAGTTTCGAAACTGGATATGTTCTTTTAATTTTAGATGAGCCTACCAACCATTTGGATATTGAAATGGTGGAATGGCTTGAATATTTCTTGAACAAAGAAAACAAAACATTGATTTTGGTTACGCACGATCGTTATTTCTTAGATGCAATTTGTACCAAAATTCTTGAAATGGAAGACAAAACATTGTATGTACATTCGGGAAATTACGAAACTTATATTACGAACAAAGCATTGCGTATCGAAAATCAAAATGCAACAATTGACAAAGCGAAAAACCTTTATCGTAAAGAGATTGAATGGATGCGTCGTCAACCCCAAGCGCGTACAACAAAATCTAAATCTCGTATTGAAGCGTTTTATGATACTGAAAAAGTTGCTAAACATAAAATTGTCGATCAACAAGTAAAATTAGAGATGGTGATGACGCGTCTGGGTCAAAAAATCATCGAAATGGAACATGTTTCGAAAGCATTTGGTCAAAAGAAAATTTTAGATGATTTCTCATATATTTTCGCTCGTGGTGGAAAAATTGGTTTAGTTGGAAAAAATGGTGTTGGAAAAACGACTTTCCTAAAAATGTTAGAAGGAATCGAAACTATGGATTCTGGAACTATTGAACGTGGAGAAACCTTAAATATTGGACACTTTAAACAAGATGGAGTAGAATTTAAAGGCGACGAACGTGTCATTGATTTTGTGAAAGATATTGCAGATTTTTTCCCTCTTTCTAATGGAAAAGAAATGCGTGCAGAACAATTCTTAGAAATGTTTTTATTTACGCCAGAACAACAACATACTTTTATCTCAAAGTTGAGTGGTGGAGAGAAAAAACGTCTGCAATTATTAGCAATTTTGTACAAAAATCCTAACTTTTTGATTCTTGATGAGCCAACAAACGATTTAGATTTACCTACTTTGACGGTTCTTGAAAGTTTCTTAGAAGAATATCAAGGCTGTTTATTAGTTGTTTCCCACGATAGATATTTTATGGATAAAGTGGTTGATGAATTAATGATTTTCGAAGGCGAAGGGAAAGTTTCTCGTTATATGGGAACTTATACCGAATATCATATCGAAAATAAAAATAAACCTGAGTCAGAAGATAAAAAAGCTGAAAAAGAAATTTCAATTCAAGAAAAAGTAGAATCAAAAGAAAAAATAAAAGAAGCCAAACCAAGAAAATTATCGTTTAAAGAACAAAGAGAATTAGAAGAAATTAATAAATCTTTACCAATTCTTGAAGCCAAGAAAGAAGAATTAACGAATTTACTTTCCGACCCAAATTTAGGGTACGACAAAATCGCAACTATTGGAGATGAACTACAAAAAATTGTAGACGAATTAGAAGAAAAAGAATTTCGTTGGTTAGAATTAAGCGAATAAAAATATTGAATAGGAACTTTTTTTGAGTTCCTTTTTTTGTTTTAAAAATTCATTTCTATATTTACTCTATCAATCATCAGGAGTTTCTGAAAAATCAGAACACCAACCGAGCCAAAACCGCGCTACGATGGTATAAAATGAGGGCAAACGCTAAAATAAAAGGTTATTCTCCACTCTATCCTGTAGTTTTTATCATTAAAAATTGAAACAATGGTAAATCTAAAAAATGAATTTGTCGTATTATTCCGTGAATTAACTGACAACGAATTAGTCGATCGCTTTAATAAAATGTAGGAAACAGTTCCTGGAATTCTGTAAGAAGATGTTATGTCAAAACATTATTTGACGAATTACAATACCGTAATTTTGATTGCACAACCATAGAAAGAGGAAACACATTTTCGCTTCAACATTATGTAATATTAATTGAAAATAGATTAGAATATTTAGATTAAACATAAAAAAAGGAAAACTTGAAACAAGTTCTCCTTTTTATTTTATGGTAGATAATATTACTTACTCTGCTCTTTTATAAAATCATTAATCGTAACATTTAATCGTTTATTTCGGATATCTTTTTCAAAACGAATTGGTTCAGCAACACGTTCAGCACAGTCTTTCATACCACAATTTTCACACGTAACCGCAACTTCTTTTACAGGAATTGAGGGATCATTCATAAATTTCACTTTACGTTGAGCTGATTTGTACAATACACCAATCGTTACGCTTCGTAAATAATTTGGATTGAATGGATCTTTCGTTGCAGAAGAAATTACATAATATTTTTGATTATTATTGAACGGATACAACGAAATTTGTGCAGAAATCTCATGATGATCATCTTGATGTTTTTCCAATTCTTTCAAAACATTTAACGAAACCCAACGACGACAATAATGCTCATCCGTTTCATTTGCTTGCGGCGACTGTTGTTGATTGAGATGAAGTTCTTTCGTTAATTTATATGAATTTGAACCAACTTTTGCTGACAAACGCAAGAAAAACAAATCACGAATATTAAAATGTTTGGGTAACAAATTTGTCATTCGTTGATAAACCGTTTCAGGTGATTCGGTATATTTTCCTAGAATTTCTTGAAAATTAGACAAATCATGATGTTCTAAAGCAAACAAATTCTGCATATCCTTCAACAGTTTTTCTTCTGGTAGCAACAAAGCTCCAGCAAAATAAGACGCATAAAAATTGTTTAACAATTGATCAAAATTATCAAAACTTGCCCACGAAAATGTATACAAACGTTCCTTCAAATCAAGATAATTATAGCCTAATTCTTTCGCTAAAATAAATCGTTTTTGATCATTGTCAGAATTGATATTGATATACAAAAGTTTTTTCTCTTTGATAAAAATAGAACGCAATTTCGCTAAATCCTTCCCTCCTAAAGAAGTGAAATCTTCATAAACAATGGTATAATTATATTCCTCTTTCAGAATTTCCTCCATCGTTTCATTTTTTACAAAATCCTCAGATTCAATCAAATATTCTTGTAAAAAACTCTTTGCCGATTTTTCAATTTCAGGAAAGTAATTATCATTTGCTTCCTGAAAAGACCTCAACGAAGCCAAGAAAAAACTTTCGCGTGTAAGATTGTAATTATTACCTATTTCAATCAACGTAGAAATAAACGCATTTACCTTCATTGGGGCGTTAGAAATGATCTCAATTAAATCTCTTTCTTCAATTCCGAAGAGTTCCAAAGGAATTTCTTGCAATAAATTTGATTGTAGAATCTCAGCGACTGGTGCTAAATTTTTATCTAATTTTAAGGAAACTATCTCATCGTAAGGAATTTCTAACGCTTCGGCAAGAGCAACAATTTTATCAGTTTTTGGATATTTTTTACCTTTTTCGATCTCATTCAAATACGATTTCGAAAGTCCAGTTAGCTTAGATAACTTAAACAATGACAAATCTTTAGCCATTCTAACTTGTTTTAGTTTTAAACCAAAAATTAATTTAATGTATTCTTCTTGCATAATTTTTTCAAAAATATTTGGTAAATGTAAACGAATTTTTATAATTTAGCGAACGTTCGCTGGGAGTAAAATTCCGCTCGAATAACCAAAACAAAAATTACAACAAAAACACAAAAAATGGATACTATTACAAGTGAATTAAAATTATCACAGAATAAGCTGGATAATTATCCAGATATTTTGACAACCGAAGCGGTTAAATTTTTAACAGCTTTACACAAAAATTTCAACGAAAGACGTTTAGAACTTTTGGCGAATCGACAAGAAAGACAAATCTTTTTTGATTTGGGTAATTTTCCAACTTTTTTGTCAGAAACAAAAGAAATCAGAAATAGTGATTGGACAGCAGCTCCTATTCCAGCTGATTTACATGACAGACGCGTTGAGATAACTGGTCCTGTTGACCGTAAAATGGTAATTAACGCGTTAAATTCAGGCGCTAATACATTTATGGCCGATTTTGAAGATAGTAATTCTCCCACATGGGATAACAATCTTCAAGGACAACAAAATTTAAGAGATGCAGTAAATGATACTATTTCATTCGAAAATAATGGAAAAAAGTATCAATTAAACGAAAAGACTGCTGTCTTGCTTGTAAGACCGAGAGGTTTACATTTGAATGAAAAGAATATCATAATAGATAAACAAGAAATATCAGGCTCACTATTTGACTTTGGTTTATATTTTTTCCATAATGCACACACGTTACTTTCCAAGCAAAGTGGGCCTTATTTCTATCTTCCTAAATTAGAACATCACCTAGAAGCACGCTGGTGGAACGATGTTTTTGTTTTCGCGCAAAATTATTTAAACATTCCACAAGCTACGATTAAAGCTACAGTTTTGATCGAAACTATAACAGCTTCTTTTCAGTTAGATGAAATTATTTACGAATTAAAAGACCACATCGCAGGCCTTAACTGCGGTCGTTGGGATTATATATTTTCTTATATCAAAAAATTTAAGAAACACCCAAATTTTATTGTTCCAGATCGTTCACAAGTTACGATGACTTCGCCTTTTATGGCTGCATATTCGCAAGCAGTTATTCAACGTTGTCATAAACGAAACATACATGCAATTGGTGGAATGGCTGCTCAAATTCCGATTAAGAATGATGAAAAAGCCAATGAAATCGCTTTCGAAAAAGTGAAGAATGATAAACTTCGCGAAGTAAAAAATGGACATGACGGAACGTGGGTTGCGCATCCTGCTTTGGTAAAAGTCGCAAAAGATATTTTTGACGAATACATGCCACAAGCGAATCAAATAGATAATAAGCGAGAAGATGTTATAACAACTGCCGAGGCTTTGTTAGAATTGCCAAAAGGAACAGTTACAAAACAAGGAATTCGAGACAATATTAATGTTGGAATTTTATACATCGAAAGTTGGTTATCTGGAAAAGGAGCCGCTGCCTTATATAACTTAATGGAAGATGCAGCAACAGCAGAAATCTCTCGTACGCAGGTTTGGCAATGGTTAAGCCAGTCGATTACATTAGAAAACGGATGCGAATTTAATAGTGACAAATACAAAAAATTAAGAGCTGAAGAGGTTCAGAAAATAAAACAATTAGTTGGTGAGGAAAATTATTTGAACGGAAGATTTGAAGAAGCTATTTCAATCTTTGACGAATTAGTTTTATCGCACAAGTTTACCGAATTTTTAACATTAGAAGCCTATAAGTATATTGATTAAGCCCTTATAACTAAACACACACGAAAAGAAATACACACACAACACACATTCATAAACAAAACACAAAAAACACAATTATGAGCAATCAAGAAAGAATTCAGAAGATTCGGCAGGATTGGGGAACTAATCCACGCTGGACAGACGTTGTTCGTCCTTATTCAGCAGAAGATGTAATTCGATTAAGAGGTTCTTTGGACATCGATTACACCTTAGCAAGATTAGGGGCTAAGAAACTTTGGGAAGGTTTGAATTCAAAACCATTTATGGCGGGTTTAGGTGCTTTAAATGGTAATCAAGCCATACAAGAAGTACAAGCTGGTTTAGATGCAATCTATCTTTCGGGATGGCAAGTTGCTGCAGATGCAAATCTTTCGGCAGAAATGTATCCAGATCAATCATTGTATCCAGCCAATTCGGTTCCAATGGTGATAAAGCGTATTAATAATGCGTTGCGTCGTCGCGATGAAATACAATCTGTTACCCAACAAGGAAACATTGATTATATGGTACCGATTATTGCCGATGCTGAAGCTGGATTTGGAGGAAACTTGAATGCTTATGAATTGATGAAACAAATGATAGAAGCTGGTGCTGCTGGCGTTCATTTCGAAGATCAATTGTCATCAGCCAAAAAGTGTGGTCATCTTGGTGGAAAAGTTTTAGTTCCAACACAAGAAGCAATTAACAAATTGGTTGCAGCGCGTTTAGCAGCAGATGTCTGTGGCGTTCCTACTCTATTGGTTGCCAGAACTGATGCAGAAGCTGCGAATTTGATTACTTCGGATATTGACGAAAGAGATCAACCTTTTATCATCCAAGGAAGTAGAACTTCTGAAGGTTTTTACAATGTGAGAAATGGTTTGGAACAAGGAATTAATCGAGGCTTAAGCTATGCGCCTTATGCTGATTTAATTTGGATGGAAACATCTAATCCAGATCTTGGAATGGCAAGGGAGTTTGCACAAGCTATCAGAGAAAAATACCCTAATCAGATGTTAGCTTATAATTGTTCCCCATCATTTAATTGGGCAAAACATTTAACAGAAGTTCAAATGGAAACATTCCGCGAAGATTTAGCTGAAATGGGATACAAATTCCAATTCATTACTTTAGCTGGTTTCCATGCAATGAATACCTCTATGTTCGAGTTATCACGTGCATACAAAGCCAAAGGAATGGCGGGATATTCGGCATTACAAGAAAAAGAATTTGCGTTACAAGAAGAAGGTTTTGCAGCTGTAAAACACCAATCTTTTGTAGGAACACAATATTTCGATTACGTACAAAACACAGTGCAACAAGGCATTTCATCTACTACAGCTATGGCTGAAAGTACGGAAGCCGCACAATTCTAATACATACTTTTCAATTAAAAAGGACGTACCGCAACTACGTCCTTTTTTATCTTAATTAATTTTACTAATTACAAAAACTTTTCCATTCATTTCAAAACTATCTTTTTCCGATTTCCCAACCAAGATTTTAGCCAAAGGAGTTTGAGTTGATAGGACAAATATCTTTTTATTCTCGAAAATAATTTCCCCAAAACTACACGCCATACAGAAATTTCCCATCGTAGTTTCAACATAACTACCTAAACCAATGGTTTTGTTCTCCACAATTATTATTTTAGAAAACACGTCTTGCTGAATTAAAACTTCATTCAATTGGTTTTGAATTCGAGTAATTTCCTGTTGCATCATTTCGCGCGACGTTTCATACTTATCACCCATACTACTTTTAGTATCGTTGTTTGAAGCACGTAAATCATCAATCAAACCATTCAAATACGTTATTTTATCTTCGATTTGTTGTGCTATAAATTGATATAATTCTGCTTTCATTTCTTTCAATTAAATTGTTTGAGGCTTATTCTTAAATTTCAGCATGTAAATGGTTCCCAAAAGACAGATAAATGCCGAAACATAAATCACCATCGGAATACGATCCAAATAATCCTGAAAATACCAACCCGCACACAATGCTCCAAGTCCTATCCCCGCTTCCATCGCAATATACATTGTTGCCATCGCCTTTCCACGTTCATCAGGTTTACTAAAATCTATTGTCCAAGCATTTAGTGCAGGTGAAAGAATTCCGGTTGAAATTCCATACATCAAACCCCCTAAAATCAACCCTATTTTTGCATCAATAGAAGCCAAAAGTACCAATGCAATAATCAATAAAACTAAGCCTAATTTTATCACCAACACACGCCCTTTTTGGTCAGATATCTTACCTGCAAAGAAACGAACCATCATAGATGATATTGTAAATACCATAAAGAAAACCCCTTTATTTTGAAAACCTAAATGTTCGGTCCAATCTGGAATTAATGTCAATATAGAACCATAAGCAACATACGAAAGAAACGTAATCAATGCCGCTGGCAAAGCTTCTTTTGCAAAAACATCTTGCTTCAAAATCTTTAATAATCCGAACGAAAATTTTTGTTTATTTTGCAAGGTCTCTTTCATATTGAATAAAATCAATATCGATAATAATGCAAAAAACGAAGACGTAAAAAACATCACATTAATCGATGTATATAATGTAATTGTACTTCCCAATGCAGGTCCAATTGCCATTCCGATACTGAAACAAATTCCGTGCAAGCCCAATGCTTCGCCCCAACGTTCGCGCGGAATAATATCTGCAATATAAGCTGCTGTTGCAGTGGGTTTGAAACCTGTCGAAAAGCCGTGTACCAATCTCAAAAATAAAAAACCTGAAACGGTTGTTAAAACAGGATATAAAATTCCGCACACAAAACAGACAATAGAACCGACTGCCATAATAGGTACCCGCCCCACTTTATCGGTTAATTTTTCACTAAAAGGTCTCGAAATTCCCGCTGTCAAGGTAAATAATGCAATAATAAATCCTTTGTATTCTGCTCCTCCCATGCTGCTTAAATAAGCAGGTAGCTCGGGAATCATCATATTAAAACTCGCTGAAAACAACAACGAACTCAAACACATTAAAATAAAATGGAGATTATAAACGGGATCTAAATTTAATTTTTTATTAATGGCAGAAAACATAACGGATTTTTTGCAAAGGTAATTTATCTTAACCGAAACAAACTACACAATCCAAAAGTATTACTTGTTACAAAAAATTACTACATCATTCAACATTGTTAGCCGATATTTCATTGATTATATTCATGAAATTTCTTATTTAAGAACTACTTAGTTGATATGAAAATAACTTTTACATTAGAATACAGTTAAAATACCTTATTGTATTTAATTACTTACTAAACAATTCTTATTTTAGCTTTATCAATTCTACTACCCTAAAAAACGATCTAACCAACTATTATTTTCAAGCATGAAAAACTATGAAAACCTAAAAGAGACCTTGTCTTTTTATGGCGTAAATTGTAATAAACTATATTATATCTCATCAGGAAATCCAATTTTTGCGTTTCCTGAAAGATCATTTCGAATCGACTTTTATGCATTTTGTATTTGTTTATCTGGCTCGATAGAAGTTGAGATAGACTCTCAGAAATATTTTATTACTCAAAACGAATTCTTGATTTCTGCTCCTTCTACTGTTTTGAAAATTCTAGATACTAACTCTAATTTTAGAATGAAATTGTTATTTTTTGAGAAAAATTTTCTCCTTAAAAACATTTCTAATCCTTTCTTTATTGATAAACTTAATTTGTTTACACATCAAAACTTCACAGTTTGTAAGGCAAATAAAAAAGAAGCGAATCATCTTTTTAAGCTAATTAATTATCTTCAAGAACAACGAGAAAGAAATGTTTTGTTCTTAGAAGATATTATTCGATCGATTATTTTTACTTTACTTCTTGAATCTGCCTCTATAATTGCTGAACAATATTCAAAAGTAAATAAAAATCATTCCCGCGAAATCAACACTCTATTTTGTAAGTTTACACAACTTGTTCAAGAAAATGTTATCGCTCACAAAGACGTACAGTTTTATGCAGATCAATTGTTTATTACAAATAAATATTTGATTCACCTTGTAAAAAAAGCAACTAAGAAAACTCCACATGTTATTATTGACGAGTATTTATTAAAAGAAGCGTATGTTTTGCTTGGCTACTCAGAGAAAACAATTGTCCAAATAGCATTAGATCTAGGTTTCAACTCTTCTTCATCTTTTGGTCGTTTTTTTAAAAAATACACTTCTATTTCTCCTCAACAATATAGAAAACAACAACATATATAAAAAAAGAAATTTGGGATACAAATGACGAATTTCGGGATACTTTAGAAAAATAATAAAGCGTAATTTTATTGTAGAATCTTAAAATAAATAATTATGGATAAAGTTACTTCAAAATTTGACAACGTTTTAAATCATTCTACTATCTACGGAAATATTGATCATCAACCAGATGCGAGTAAAGAAACACCAAGAAACACTCCAGAAAAATCTTATCCTTTCTCTGATCAGATAGGAAATTACCAACGCAATAAAGGAATTCCTACAAAATCTTATAAGGACAGTAAGGTATATATTGTGGGAAGTGGTATTGCAGGTTTAGCTACTGCCTATTATTTTATTAGAGACGGACATTTCACTCCAGAGAATATCACATTTATAGAACAACTTCAGGTTGAAGGAGGTTCGTTAGATGGAGCTGGAAATGCAAAAGATGGTTACATAATTCGAGGAGGTCGAGAAATGGATTGTACCTACGAGAATTTATGGGATATTTTCCAAGACATTCCTGCATTAGAGTTACCAGAACCTTATAGTGTTTTAGACGAATATAGATTAGTAAATGATAATGATTCTAATTATTCTATTGCACGTTTAATTCATGAAAAAGGGAAAGTAAAAGACTTTAGTAAATTTGGTTTAAATAAGAAAGATCAATTAGCTAT
>NZ_DLOC01000062.1:0-41542 GCF_002478465.1 Empedobacter sp. UBA7494 | reverse complement strand
AGTTAGAGATTATTCAGGTGACTTAAATTTAGAAGAAGATCAAGACTATTACTATCCTAGATCATACTTCATCGCAGAGACTATTATCGATGTTGTTTCATCTGAAGTTTTGAAAAGTGTTATGAATAAAACATTAAACAATGTTCCTAACACAAGAATTCCACATTATAATGTTTTTAGAAAATATGCATATGATAAAATTCTAGTTGCAAAAGCTTTTCCTAATTGGAAAGAAGGAATGGAATTTTATGAAAAAGTTTATGATATGGACTTTAACAACCCTTATGTTCTACAACAAGGAGCTTTATATCTTGCTTATAAGAAAAAATACACAACTGCATTTGAATGGATAGACAAAGCTATAACTCAAACAAATAATAAATATTTTTCTATAAGAAACTCGCATGCCATAATACTTTTTGATGCTAATATTAATAGCTCCGAAGAAACATCATCAATAAGAGTTCAACTGGATAATAGTATGGATATATTAGAAAAATGTTTTAAAGATGATAAAAGAAAAGTTTTCCATGCTATAAGATACGCAGAACAAGCAAAAGAATATATAAATCGTTTCTATGATGATAAAGCCTTTACTTATATTGAAACAGCAAAAAAATGGTTGAAGGAGGAACTCAAAAACAGACCATGGGATAAAGGCTTATCTTCAATAATTCAAAGTTTAGATCAAATAAAATATTAACTCTCAAAATATATTTAACATAATTTGGTTATAGTGGGCTTGTCCCCGATAGCCCGTAGGCGACTATAACAACAAGTTATGTTAATATAGATTTTGTCCGCTGTTTATATTTAAGTTTCAAGATGGCTTTCAAGCTCAGGAGATGTAAAAGAGATATCTGTTGGATTTGCAGTTTTTGTACTTTTTGTAACATTGTAAATCTTGTAAGCTTATTATTTTATATATGTATTTTGATTTTTAATTAATTATATTTTACATTACCTTTTTTAATCCTCCTGTGCTTACATATAAATAGAAGATATATTGATTAACTATTACATAGATTACAGAGTTACAAAGTGTACAATTTTTACAAATACAAAAAACCTCAGCTAATTTTTAGCTGAGGTTTATATTTATACTATAATACTTTTCTGTTTAGACAGAGACATAAATTGTGATATAGTTAATGATAGTATCAATCCGAAAGTAGGAAAAATGAATAATACTGTTATTATAACCGTACAAACCATTACCCAAGTCCTATTTTTAGAATATTTTTCAACATTATTTCCATCAAGGAAATCCATGTATAATTTTCTGTTTCGTTTTAATGGTTTAAATAATAATTGTACCAAGTAATAAAACAGAATTGACGGTATAACTATTCCTGAAATAATTCCAAATGCACCCATATCGTCCTCACCTTTATTATTAGTTTGTCCAGCTAAGACAGCTAAGACTAATAATAATATAATTAAGAAACTCCAGATCTTACTTAAGGTATTTGCTATTTGTATTGTTCTCATAATTTAATTGTAATAATTATTGATTTGTTCTTTTGCTTCTTGATAACTTGCACCATTCAATACAAGTAAACCAATACTCACTTCTTTAAAAATATCTCTTTGATTTTTTTTATTATAAAAATTCCACGTTTTTCTAAGAGTTCCATCGACTAAATCATTGGACTTGTATGTAATAATCAACTCATCTTTCTTTTCCTTCACAACAATTTTTACATAACCTCCACCTAGAAAAGAATAACCAATTACTGCTTTTCCTGCTGAATTACTAATTATTTTCATTTTAGGATGAGATAACAAATCAGCCATTAAATCTTCGTATTCTTCTAATATATTTGTTTCAGATGAAGTGTTTTTATTTAAACTAATCGTGAAATAAACAAAACCAAACACAGCAGATATACTCATAATATTATCTCCTAAACTTAATTCATACTTTGTCAATACTCCAGCAGTCATAAAAATTGTAGCTACAACAAAAGATAAAATATAATCATATCCCAATCCTTTTCCTGTTGAAAAATTATCAAGAAAAGCTTTTGTAACTCTATATCCTAAAAAAAATAGTATTAAAATATGTATCGTAAAAATAATAGCCCAATGCCATTCGAGCACTATTGAATAAGAAACAACAGGAAGGATAATTCCACAAACTAATGGAATATATGCAAATATTGATTTTGTAAAATATAATTCATCATTGAACATGGCTATAATAAATATCCCTGAACAGATAAAAAAAATTAATGCTGAAAATAATAATAGAATTTCACTCATATAAATGTAATATCTAATGAGCCTAAATAGATGATTTTGATTAGAAAAGAAGGCGTAGGCTCGGACTCTTATTTAATTGTAGGGGCTCTGGTAAGCCTTAAGATATAAATAAGCGAAACCCACGCCCCTATATTATAAGGACGCGAGAATCAACTCATTCTACATCTTAATTTTGAATTTACCAGATTCCTACAGTAGAATATTAGTTAACGCTTCACGTTAGTTTTACGATATGTTAATGTGCCAAATATAAAACAATTTTTGCTTTGTTAACCTGTGTTGTGTTTTTTGCTTTGTAAAAAATAAGGAGGTAAAAAACCTCCTTATTTTCTAATTAAGTTTTAAGTACACCTTACCCGACTTTTTCAACAGACGCTTTTCCAGCAATTTTTTTAATGTATTATCTACGGTCTTAGCACAAACCGAAAGCTTCTCAACAATAATTTTCACCGCCTCTCCTCTTCTAAAATTTTGAGGTAGCAATTGTAAAATTTCAGACTCAGAAGCCTTCAAATCAATTGATTTGTCATATAAACTAGCCGTATCTAAAGAATTTTTTAGTAAGTAAGGCAGAATAACTTTTATAAAATCAATAGCTCTGTCTGAACATTGAAATCTATCCATTACATCAGAAAATTCATCGGTATTCTCCAAAACAGTATAAATCATCAACAAACGATACATCATTATTGCTTGTCGCAACACAATATTTACTAGATTTTCATCAATGTCTTGCACTGCATTAAAATAACCTTCAAAGAAATTATTAAAATCTGCAAGTTGTTCCTCGTTTAAATAAAATTCACGCTCTAAAGAATTAACAACCTCGTACACCTTGAATATGTAATCGTTCAGATTATGAATTTCTTGCCTACGATTACCTACGTATGACCCATCGTTCCATTTTGATCTTTCTGAATAGGTATAGAACATAATCCTGCTGAACAACCCATTTTCTCTTGATTGTATCAATGGTTTTAGTTGTTCTCCAGTTCCTGAAATAGCCACCGTTAACCTCGGAGTATCACATATAATTTCTGGATAAGATTTACGAGAAATACTAATGCGTTCGTGTTGGAATGCTTTACGTAATATCTCTGAGTAGTTTCCCCACTCCCTCTTTAATACAAAAGATAAAGTATCAGCTTCGTTATCATGAATGTAACTCCCATCAGAGAACGAATTTGATAAACTTTCTTGTAATTTTGAACTACTGTTATTCGCTGGAATAAAGAAGTTAGAATTTCTTGTTAGAATTTCTTCTTTTACTTTTTGAATAATTTTCTCTCCAATCGATAACTTAGATTTACCTGTAGCTGCTTGCCCAATAACAAATAAGTAGAGATTTGGAAAGAACAACTCATCTCTATAATAGCCAAATACTTTTGGGAAAATTGCACTAAGATGTGTTAAACTTGAGAGGAGAACGATATCCTTCTCTCGCCCTGTAAAGGTTTCTAATAAAGGTTTTAACACATCAGGAGCCAAGTCAAACACCTCCTGTGGAAATTTTCCATCATCAGGTATTTCAAATGTAACCTCCTCTGTTGTTATTTCCTCCTTTTCTTGTGAAACTTCTAATTCACTTTTTAAAAGCTCAGTTACTTCTTGAACATTACCAGTTTCATCCTTCTCTGTTAAATGTTTTTCTTCTGTTGTAGTTTCTACTACCTTGGTTTGTAAAGTTTGCTCTTCCTTAGTATTAACTTCTTCACTAAAACTGTAGTCATAACTACTTAATCCTGTTTGAGCCCAACTTCCTAGGGGCGTTTTAATATGATTTAATCTCATAATTTATAATGATTCAGGTTTTTAGTTTAATTTTTTGTTTTCCTGAATTCTTTGACAAATCTAGAGATGATCCAAACAGAACTTTGAAACTAAACTTTTGCTATTTTTTTACTGATTTAGTTTCTCTCTTCTTTTAATAGCTGAACGAATTGATTTCTCACTATCACTATCTATATATTCATCAATATCTTTTCCTTCCTCCAACTTTGTAAATGCTACATCTTTTGCAATAACAGGTATTTGAAAAAGGTGTGAAAAAATACCAATAAATTTGGCTTTTAAATCAATATCTCCTAATCTCTTGTTTAATAAAACATATAATTCTTCTTTAACATCTGTACCATATTTAACAAATCCTTTTTTATCTAAAACTACTGTATCAAAAAACTCATCAATTCCAGATTCTAAAAAATTTATTAACATAGTAATAACGAAAGCATTTTTGATAGATTTTGATTTTCCATAGATTGGATTAAACTTTATTGAATCAAATAAGTCAATAGGAATATGACCTTCTTGTTTGGTCAAGTCCTCTTTTAATGTAATAAAGAATTTTTTTAAGTCTAAAAGCTCTCCATCTATAGAATTAAACTCATCATATGTTGCTTTATGCTCTTTTCTATTTAACCCCTCTATAAATTGATAATTAAAATAAACTCCTAAACTTCTGTAAAATTCTATATCTTCTGAAAGATTATACTCTTTTAACAACAAAGCTAAAAGATTATCGATAATAGCAGGTATTTTGTAAGAAGTGTAGCCCCATTGTATTAGTAGTGTTGACTCTAAAACATCTTTATTAAATACTTTTTGTATAAAATCGTCATTTCCATTTTTTTTATAATTAATTTCTTTTCCACATTTACAATGATCGATAATATAAAGATTGAATACTTCCATTTTTATGTATTTTTTGTAACTTTTGTATTATTGTAAAAATAGTAGTTTAAATATTATTATTGAAAGGCTCAGGATTGTTTTACTATATAAAACCTCTTCTTTATCTCCTGAGCCTGTAATCTACCATAGTAGCTTCTTACAAAAATTACAAGTTTACAAGTTTCCCAATATTCTAATCATTCGTTGTAACATTTCTTCTAAATTTTGAATAATAAGATTAATAAAAGACTCTTTATTATGTTCTACTTGTGCGGTTTCTAAAGCAGAATAGTATTTTAATCGACTGTCAATATCGCCTTTTAAAATTGCAATTGGAAAACCATTTTGTAATAAGATTAAATTCGTTAATAAGCGGGCGGTTCTTCCGTTTCCGTCTATGAATGGGTGTATAGTTACTAAACGTTCGTGCATTTCGGCACTTAATACAACAGGGTGTAATTTGTCTTTATTGTCATTGTACCATAAAAACAAACTTTCTATTTCCTTTTGAACTAAATATGGTTGAGGTGGAACGTGCTTTGCTCCCGAAATCAATACTTGTAAATTTCTATATTTTCCTGCCTGTTCGTTGTTGATTCCTTGTAGAATTAAATAATGAATTTGTAATAAATCTCTTTCCGTAATTGTTTCATTTTGCTTTGCAAGGTCTTTGATATATTCAATTGCATTTTGATGGTTAACTGCTTCTAAATGCTCATTCAAAGACTTTCCACCTATCGTTAAACCTTTTTCAATTACAAGAGCTGTTTCTTGTAGTGTCAAAGAGTTTCCCTCTATCCTATTACTTTCATACGTATATTCAATATCAAGAGCCTTCGTAACCTTATCGCTTTGTAAGTTCCTAAGCTTGTTAAGATGTTGTTTTAATTCATCTAAATGTTCAAATCTATTTTTCATAATTTTATTTTCTTTTTGGTTCAAGTTTCGACCTCAACAAATCTGCTTTCTGCTTATCGTTCATCTTTATATATGTTTGTAGGGTTTTAGTTTGCTTGTGTCCTGTACCAAGTTTCAACGTATCTAAATCAACCCCTTTTCCATAATTAAGCGTTACAAAGGTTCTTCTTGCTGTATGGCTACTTATCATCTGCCATCTCACTTTTTTATTGTCACCGTTGTACTGCTTATTGAGTGTTTCGCATAGTTTAGCAACTTCTTTGATGTACTCATTGAACTTGACATTAGATATCTTCGGAAGTTTATAACTATACTTTACAAGAATTGTTTTTACAACTTTCAGCAATGGAAGAGTTAATTGCTCATTTGTTTTCTGCTGTCGTATAGCTATGTACTCATCGTCAATAATGTTTGATTGATTTATTTTGTTGAGGTCTGAAAATCGTTGACCTGTATAGCATGCAACTAAAAACAAATCTCTTACCTGTTCCAATCTTTTGTTATTAGATAAGTTTAATCTTTCCATTTCATCTATTTCATTTTCACTCAAAGCAATGTTATCTACTTCAATATCCTTTGTTAAAAATCTACTATTATGCAAAAATGGATTAACCTTGATACCTAAATTCTCAATAAAATATAAAACTGTTCTCAAAAATTTCATTTTACGATAAACAGTAGTCGGAGCATACTTCTTAGTCTCGATTAAATACTCTACATATTCATTTCTAAACTTCAAATCAATCATCTCAGTATTATAAATACGCTTCTTATCCTTCTGAAAATCTTTGAAGTTTTCTTTGGCTTGTTTATACTTTTGAACTGTTGTATGAGCTGTTGTAGATTTTATAGTCTCAATGTAGTCATCAAAATAATCTAAAATTGTTTTCTTATCAACTTTCTTAAACATTGGATTATTCTGAAAGTATTCCTGTTCAATCAAATTCTTTAATTCTTCCGAGTTTGGTTTTCTTTTGAAGGTTTCAGTAAAGCTATTAAACATTTTATAAGCTACTTTTTCAATTTCGACCAATTCTTTGTTTATAGTTTGATGATTCTTTTCTGAAATGGTTTCCTTAACTTTCAACCTTTCTTTATTCCAAAACTTCGGATTAACCTTCTGTTTAGTTGAGATTTTCATCTGTAGACCATCCCAACGCATGACCAAATAAATAATCGTTTCTGAGCTACTCTTTGGCTCTTTCAATACAAATGTTGTCTTTATCATATATCATTTTTTTAAAATTCCTTTCTATGAGAGGGATTCAAGCTGATATACGAGGGGATGAATTAGGGGATGAAATAGCGTTTTTTCACCGATTTTTATATAATTCCAAAAAGTATGGACACAAAAAAACCCTCTATTTTAGAGGGTTTAATAACTTTTAGTGTTTATAAAAGTTGTTTGTGTGGAGCTGGCGGGATTCGAACCCGCGTCCAAACAAGCAACAAATAAGCTTTCTACATGTTTAGTCTATTCTTAATTTTCGACGAAATCCTGAGAACAAACACTCTGTCATTCGCTTATCATCTAAAATCTCGAAACCTATCCGATGCACTAAGGTTTCTATTCTTACTTTCCCGTGTTCCTTTATCAAACGCCGTAAGTCAAGGCTTTTGAGGAACATTCAGCTTCTATACCTTGTATAGACGTGGCGAATTCTTACTAAAATTCAGAATTATGCAGCTAAAGCGTACTCTTCGTTGCCAGTTAAAAAGTTGAAGTGCCTGATTAAAGTGAGTACACAACCTATCACTACATGCTTACTTACCCATTGGCCCTGCTGTCAAAACCAGTCAGCCCCTTTTTAGTAAATGGTCAATTCAATAATTGACGGATGCCAAATGTACAAATTTTATACCAAATAGAATTAACTTTTTCTAAACATACTTATTCAATATAAATTTTTAAATTAGAACAAGTAAAAAATTTAAAATCACATAAATATGTCAAATTTAGTAAATCTACCAGCTTTCAAAGCGCACTATGACAATTATATTAATGGAAAATTTACGGCACCAAAATCAGGAAAATATTTTGATGTTGTGACACCATTAACAGGAAAAGTTTTCACACAAGCTGCACATTCATCTGAAGATGATATAAGTTTAGCTGTTGATGCAGCACACGAAGCTTTTAAATCTTGGAGTCAAACTTCTGCAACAGAAAGGAGTTTAATCTTAAATAAAATAGCTGATCGAATGGAGCAACATTTACAAGATATTGCTGCTGTAGAAACATATGATAATGGAAAACCTGTTCGCGAAACATTAAATGCAGATATTCCTTTAGCAATTGATCATTTCAGATATTTTGCTTCTGTAATTCGTGCTGAAGAAGGTTCTTTAAATGAACTTGATAAAGATACAGTTTCGATTATTGTTCATGAACCAATTGGTGTAGTGGCGCAAATTATTCCTTGGAATTTTCCAATCTTAATGGCTGTTTGGAAATTAGCTCCAGCTTTAGCTGCGGGGAATTGTATCGTATTAAAACCAGCCGAATCAACACCTATTTCTATATTATTCTTAATTGAAATCATTGGCGATTTATTGCCTCCAGGCGTTTTGAATATTGTGAATGGTTTTGGAAGTGAGTTAGGTCGTGCATTGGTTACAAATCCGAAAGTATCTAAAGCTGCTTTTACGGGTTCTACTGCAACAGGTCGTTTTGTAATGCAGTATGCAACAGAAAATATTATTCCAGTTACATTAGAATTAGGAGGTAAATCGCCTAATGTGTTCTTTGAGTCGGTAATGGATCATGATGATGATTTTCTGGATAAAGCGATTGAGGGAGCTGTATTGTTTGCTTTGAACCAAGGTGAAATTTGTACATGCCCTTCTCGTTTATTAATTCAAGAATCTATTTACGAGAAATTTATTGCTCGAGTTGTAGAACGTGTAAATGCCATCAAAGCAGGAAACCCACTTGATCCAGAAACAATGATTGGTGCTCAAGCATCACAAATTCAATATGATAAAATTTTAGGTTATATTAAACTTGGTAAAGAAGAAGGTGCAGAAGTATTAACAGGTGGAGATGCGAATCATTTACAAGGAGATATCGAAAACGGATACTATATCAAACCAACTTTGTTAAAAGGTCATAATAAAATGCGTGTTTTCCAAGAAGAAATTTTTGGACCTGTTTTAGCTGTAACTACTTTTAAGGATGAGGCTGAAGCGATTGCAATTGCCAATGATACGATTTATGGATTAGGTGCCGGAGTTTGGACAAGAGATGCACATCAGTTGTACCAAGTTCCAAGAGCAATTCAGGCAGGTCGTGTTTGGGTAAATCAATACCATAGCTATCCTGCAGGTGCTCCATTCGGTGGATATAAATTGTCAGGTATTGGTCGCGAAAATCATAAAATGATGTTAGATCATTATCGTCAAACAAAAAATATGTTAGTTTCTTATAGTAAAAAGAAATTAGGATTCTTTTAATAGAACATGATCAAATCATCTAAAAAAAAACAATATGAAAAGAGTGGATGCAACAGAAAAAGCGAAAAATCTTCTTCAAGAATTGAAAGAAAAGTATGGTGATTTGATGCTTTATCAAGCTGGTGGTTGTTGTGAAGGAACACAGCCGCAATGTTTTAGAAAAGGCGAATATTATCTTCGTTATAAAGATGTTTGTATTGGAGAGATTGACAATGTCGAATTTTGGGTGGATAAAGATTTATTTGAATATTGGAAATATGCTCATTTCGAATTAGATGTAATTGAAGCAATTGGAGCAGGAGGATTTTCGTTAGAAGTTCCGCTTGGAAAAACATTCAAAGTTAATTATACGCTTTTTACGCAAGATGAACTTGGTCGGTTAGAAGATGTCAAAATCAATTTATAATAGAAAAAGCCATTTGCAATGCAAATGGCTTTTGTATTTATGATAGAAATAATATTATCCTAAAACTTCAATTGCCTTGTTGATACGTGCAATCGTTTCATCTTTTCCTAAAATTGACATAATTACAGGAACATCAGGTCCTTGTAACGCACCAACTAAACTAAGACGTAAAGGCATTCCAATTTTACCAAACCCAATTTCTTGAGTTGTAACAAAATTAGCCATCGCATCGTGTAAAATTTCTGACGTAAATTCTGATGAATTTAAAACATCAACAAATTTTCTTAAAATCTCTTTCGAATCATCTTTCCAAGCTTTTTTAGCTGCTTTTTCATCGTAAGTAGAAGGAGCTATATAAAAGAATTGACCTTGTTCGTAAATATCTTTTACAAAGTTTGCTCTTTCTTTTAACAATTCAACCACTTTTGCATCTAAAGCTGGATTCGCTTCAATTTCGTTTTCTTTTAAAACTTCTTCGAAAGATGGTAATAATTCTTCAACAGATTTTTGTTGTAAATATTGATGATTGAACCAAGTTGCTTTTTCCGGAGAAAAACGTGCACCCGATTTTGAAACTTTTTCTAATGAAAATAATTGAATCAATTCTTCCATTGTAAAAATCTCTTGATCTGTTCCAGAATTCCATCCTAATAAAGCCAACATATTCAATACTGCATCTGGGAAATAACCTTCTTGTTTATATCCTTTTGCAATTCCTTCTTCTGTTTTCCATTCCATTGGGAAAACTGGAAATCCGTGTTTGTCTCCATCACGTTTACTTAATTTTCCTTTTCCTTCTGGTTTTAAGATTAATGGTAAATGTGCGAAACGAGGTGCTTCCCAACCAAATGCATCATACAATAATTCGTGCAAAGCCATTGATGGTAACCATTCTTCTCCACGAATTACGTGAGAAATTCCCATCAAATGATCGTCCACAATATTGGCTAAGTGATACGTTGGCATTCCATCAGATTTAAACAAAACTTTATCATCTAAAGTTGATGCATCAATCGTTATTTTTCCACGAATCATATCATCCAATAAAACTGTACGAGAATCATCAATTTTGAAACGAATCACATAAGGCGTTCCATTCTCAATTAAAGCTTTTGTTTCAGCTTCTGTCATTGACAATGAGTTTTTCAACTTTCCTCTTGTCGACCAATTATAAATAAATGTTTCTTTATTTTCGTCTGCTTTTGCACGTGCAGCGTCTAATTCTTCTGCCGTATCAAACGCATAATATGCATTTTCAGAAGCTAATAATTCGTCTACATATTGTTTGTAGATTTCTTTACGCTCTGATTGACGGTAAGAACCTAAATCTCCACCAAAACCAACACCTTCATCAGGAGTTAAGCCTAACCATTTCAACGAATCGATAATATATTGTTCAGCACCTTCCACATAACGTGTTTGGTCTGTATCCTCTATTCTTAATAAGAATTTTCCGTTATTATGTTTTGCGAAAAGATAATTGTATAACGCAGTACGGACTCCTCCGATGTGTAACGCACCTGTTGGACTTGGCGCAAATCTTACACGAACTTCTTTTGCCATTGTATCAAAATTTTTGCAAATTTAAGTCGTTCAATTCTATAATAGATATTTATTTTAAATAATATTCTATTTTTTATCTTCGTAAAACGAAAATTCAACAAAATAAAATCACACAAAAATGAAATTATATACAATAGAAACAGGAAATTTTAAATTAGATGGCGGTGCCATGTTCGGAATTGTACCAAAATCGATTTGGAATAAAACAAATCCTGCTGATGATAGAAATTTAATTGATCTTGCGATGAGATGTCTATTAATCGAAGATGGCGAACGATTAATATTGATTGATACTGGAATCGGAACTAAACAAGATGCAAAATTCTTTGGTTTTTATTATTTATGGGGCGATGCAACTTTGGATAATTCTTTAGCCAAACATGGATTTCATCGCGATGATATTACAGATGTTTTCTTGACGCATTTACATTTTGATCATTGTGGAGGAGCAATTCAATACAACAAAGAGAAAAATTATTTAGAAGCTTCATTCAAAAACGCAAAATTTTGGTCGAATGCGAATCATTGGGATTGGGCAGTAAATCCAAATCCTCGCGAAAAAGCATCTTTCCTAAAAGAAAATATTTTACCTCTACAAGAAAGTGGACAACTTAATTTGATTGATTTGCCTCAAAATGGATCAATTTTAGAAAATTCTCCACTTGGTTTTGATATTTTATTTGTGGATGGACATACCGAAAAACAAATGTTGCCAATTATTACATACAAAGGCAAAAAAATAGTTTATATCGCAGATTTAATCCCAACTGTAGGACACATCCCGTTAATTTATGTCATTGGGTTTGACACACGACCTTTAATAACAGTTGAAGAAAAAGGAACGTTTTTACAAAAAGCAGTCGAAAATGAATATATTTTGTTTTTTGAACACGATCATGTCAACGAATTGGCTACATTAAAATTAACAGAAAAAGGTGTCAGATTAGATCAAACCTATTCATTTTCAGAAGTTTTTGATTCAATTTAAAATCAATTTCATAACCGAAATGATTTCACAAATTCAGAAAAATATTTTCATACCTTTGTGTTGTCATTTAAAAAAATTATAGAAGCATGGGATGTGGATCTTGTGGAACTTCTAATGGCCTTCCGAAAGGATGTAACAATAATGGTGCTTGTGGCACTGATGGTTGTGGAAAATTATCAGTTTTTGATTGGTTATCGAATATGCAACTTCCAAATGGACAAGAAAAGTTCAATTTTGTGGAAGTTCGTTTCAAAAACGATCGAAAGTTTTATTATAAAAACGAAAACAACATATCTCTAAATATTGGCGATGTAATCGCTGTTGAAGGAACGCCCGGTCATGATATTGGGGTTGTTACACTTACGGGTGAGCTTGTTAGAATCCAAATGAAAAAGAAGAATCTTTCGTGGACTGCGGAAGATGTCAAGAAGGTTTATCGCAAAGCGAACCAAAAAGATATAGAAACTTGGGTAGAGTTTCGTGATAGAGAAAAACAAACAATGGTTGATTCTCGAATTATGGCGAAAAACCTTAATTTGGAAATGAAAATTTGTGATGTTGAGTACCAAGGAGATGGAGCGAAAGTAACATTTTATTATACAGCAGAAGGACGTGTCGATTTCAGACAACTAATCAAAGAATACGCTGGGAAATTTGGCGTAAGAATTGAAATGAAACAAATCGGATATCGTCAAGAAGCAGCAAAAGTTGGTGGAATTGGATCTTGTGGACGCGAATTATGTTGTTCTACTTGGTTAACAGATTTCCGCTCTGTGAGCACTGCTGCGGCACGTTATCAACAATTGTCAATTAACTCGCAAAAGTTAGCTGGACAATGTGGTAAATTAAAATGTTGTTTAAATTTTGAATTAGATTCATATTTAGATGCATTAAATAGTTTTCCGTCAATGGAAAGCCGTTTCGAGACTGAAAAAGGTTGGGCACATTGTGTTAAAATAGATGTTTTCAAGAAAGAAATGTGGTTCGCTTATGATAAAGGAGGAATTGTTTGGTACAAATTTTCGGTAGACGATATTCAAGAGTTTTTAGCAATTACTGCAAAAGGTCTAAAAACTGAACCTTTAGAAGATTTAGCTAAAAATGTAGAGGAATCGAAACCAGATTTTACAGATGTAATTGGTGAAGATTCTTTAGAACGTTTTGAACGTAAAGAAAAACAGAACAAAAAACGTAAAAGAATTAAGAATAATCAAAATTCTGGAAACGAAAAAGTTGCGGCGAATACTAATAATCTAAAACCTCAGAAGGCAAAACAAAAACAGCCTAATGAAGCCAAAGATAAAGCAAATCGTCCTGAAAATAAACAAGGAAAGAATCCAAATCAGTCTAAAAAGAATAATCAAAATAGACCGATCAAAAATTCGAATCCTAATCAGAATCAGCAACTACAAAATCAGCCAAAAGAGAAGCAACAGCCAACTCAGGCAAAAGAGCAACAAGTTCAACCAAATACTGATCAGCAAAAGCCGCAAGGAAATAATCGCAATCGCAATAAACAAAAGCGAAAACCGAATAAACCGAGCAATAATAGCCAACAAAATAATCAAACAAATCAGGCTAATCAGTCAACTCAACAACCAAAAAAACAACCTCAGCAAAATAATCAAAATGCTGAGCAAAAACCGAAAACTAAGGACGAGAATCATACAAATAATTCTCAACCGAATCCAAATAAATCGAAGAATCGAAGTAAAAAAAGATTTAATCGTGGGCCAAAACCAAATGATACGCAACAGTAGTTTGCTTTTTATTTTAGTCTTTTTATTGTTTAGTTGCGAGGCTAAACATTATTATCAAGACACAAAAGATGTGAAAGATGAATGGAAGAGTAATCAGCCTCAAACCTTTACGTTTGATGTAAAAGATCCTAAACCTTCGGCTGTTAACATTGGATTTGTGTTAAGAAATAATACGTCGTATGAATATAGTAACTTATATTTGTTCACGAAATTCATCGATCCTAAAGGAAATGAAATGATTGATACCTTACAGTATTACATTGCAAATCCTGATGGAAGCTGGATTGGTAAAGGAATGACAACAAAAGAAATGATGTTGGTTTATCGCGAAAATTTACCAATAAAAGACTCTGGTCGCTATCAACTAAAAGTTTGGCAAGGTATGCGAACAAAAAAATTGAAAGGAATCGAAGACATTAGTTTGATTGTTGATAAAGCTGAATAATACAGAATGGAAAACAATAAAAATCCTAAAACAAGCACAACTTCTAAAGCAAAAAAGAAGTTCAATAGCTTTTCATTAGCCAAAAAAATAATCGTTACCATTTGGGTACTGTTTTTTTGTGCCGTATTAGGAATTTTCGGAATCTTTTGGGCGACATCTAACGGATGGTTAGGTGAAATTCCCAATGTACGTGATTTAGAAAATCCTGATATTTATGTTTCATCAGAAATTATTTCTTCTGATGGTGTTTTGTTAGATCGTTTCGAAGCAGAACGCAGAACACCAGTCGATTACAAAGATTTACCACCGCATTTGGTTGACGCATTGTTAGCAAAAGAGGATGTTCGTTTCTTTGATCATTCAGGTGTAGATATTAAAGCTGCTTTCCGTGCTATATCTTCAGGTGGTGATTCAGGAGGTGGATCTACAATTACACAGCAGTTAGCAAAACAGTTGTACACAAAAGACCCTTCTTCTAATAAGGTGAAACGTGGTTTACAAAAACTAAAAGAATGGGTAACTTCTGTTCAATTAGAAAAATTGTATACAAAAGAAGAAATCATTGCGATGTACTTCAATAAGTTTGACTTTATCTATGGTGCAAAAGGAATTGAATCTGCTTCTAAAGTTTATTTCAATAAAACAACAAAAGAATTGAACTTGGACGAAGCTGCAACATTAGTTTCTATGTTTCAAAATCCTGTGAAATTCAACCCTATAAAAAATCCTGCATTATCTACAGAAAAAAGAAATCTTGTATTAGAACAAATGATGAAATACAACAAGATTTCTAGAGCAGAGGGTGAGGCTGCTAAAGTCGCTCCTTTAGTTACAGATAAGCAAGATATTATGAAACATGATGAATCACATTCAGCATATTTCAAATCTGCTTTGAGAAAGGAAATTCAGCAATGGATGGTTGATTATGAGAAAGAAACAGGAAAGTCTTATAACCTTGAAAAAGATGGTCTAAAAATTTATGTAACGTTAGACTCAAGAATGCAAAATTTAGCTGAAGAAGCGGTTAAAAAACAATTAAAAGTTTTACAAGATCAATTCTTTGGTGAGCAACGCGGACGTAGTTTAGCACCATTCTATAATATTTCTGCTGCAAAAAGAACACAAATCTTTAAGCAAGCAATGGCTCGTACAGATTTGTATAAAAAGATGAAAGCCGAAGGAAAATCTGAAGCTGAAATCGAAACTGTTTTCAATACCCCTCGCGACTCTGTTCAGTTCTTTACATGGAACGGAATTCAGTACAAAAAAGGGAAAACATTGATGGATTCAATCGAATATCACAAACATATTTTACAAGCTGGTTTGATGTCAATGGATCCAAAAGATGGAACAATCAAAGCTTGGGTTGGAGGAATCGATTGGAATTATTTCAAATTTGACCACGTAAAACAAGCGCGTCGTCAGGTAGGTTCTACGTTCAAACCGTTTGTTTATGCAACAGCAATTAATCAATTAGGATTAACACCTTGTCATACTGTTTCTAATGAGAGAATTCCAGGGAATTGGTCTCCTCGAAATGCTAATGGTAAATATGGTGGATCTCAAGATTTAAGAACTGCATTAGCTTATTCAACAAATATTGTCGCTGCTCGTTTGATTATGCAAACAGGTACAGAACCTGTAATTCAAATGGCTCGTGACCTTGGAGTTGAATCTCCTATCGTAAAAGATCCTACAATTGCATTAGGTTCTGCCGATTTATCATTGTATGAAATGGTTGGTGCGATGAGTGCTTTTGCAAATGGTGGTATTTACATTAAACCGCAATTAATCTTAAGAATAGAAGATAAGCAAGGAAAAGTTATCAAAGATTATACGCCTCAAACACGAGAAGTTGTTAATGAAAACGTAGCGTATACTATGATTGATTTGATGAAAGGTGTTGTAGAAAGAGGTTCTGGTTCGCGTCTTAGAAATAGATATAACATCACAGCGGAAGTTGCTGGTAAAACAGGTACAACAAACGAAAACTCTGATGGTTGGTTTATGGGATTAACACCAAATTTAGTTACTGGAGTTTGGGTTGGTGCAGAAGACCGATTTGCTCACTTTGCAAGTACAGCCACAGGACAAGGAGCCAATACAGCTTTACCTATTTGGGCTTACTATATGCAAGGCGTTTACAAAGAAGGAGGAAAATTTGGCGTAACAGCTGGAGATAAATTTGACAAACCTAAGGACATTGAAAAACACTGGGATTGTTCGAATACATACGGATTCCATCAATATGATGAAATGTATGATCCAGGTCCAATTATCGAAGGAAGTGGTAGTGAAAGCGTAGGCGAAAACTATGAAGTTCCTGATGAAGAAGGTCAATAATTAAATTGATATAAAACAAAATAGCCACTCAAAATTGAGTGGCTATTTTTATGATTTATAATTCTTCTTTTTCCTCTTCGTTATCAAACTGATTGTTGTACGCTTCACGTTCTTGTGCCAATTTCTTTTCGCGTTGTTTTTTCTTAAAATCACGAATCGTCATATACGTTAACAACACTACAAGCGCTGCAACCAAAAAATAATTAGCATACGTAAATAAGTTCGTAATTGTATCCGTTACCACCTCATCTGGCGTTACAACAGCGTTTTCTTCCATAAGAAATATTTTAATTATTGATAGAATTCTTTCGGATATTCTACCATTCCATTTATATTTTTCAACGCATCTTCAACCAACTCAATTGCCATACAATTTTCATCTGGAACATCAAAAGGTAACTGAATATCAAAGTCAGATGCTTTTCTGTAACCAAATTTAGGATAATAAGTTGGATGACCTAACAAAATAATCGATTCAAAACCTAATTCTTTCGCTTTCTTATACGCAAATTCTATTAAATGACCACCAATTCCATTTCCCTGATAATTAGGTAAAACCGCTACAGGAGCAAGCGCTAAAGAATCATACGAAGAATTAGAATGATTAATTTTAATCTTTGTCAATAAAACATAACCAATAATAAGTCCATTCATTTCAAAAACAATAGACAAATCAGGAACAAAACTATCAGAATTTCGTAATCGTTCTACTAAAAACTGCTCACGACGATCGCTATATTCTTCATTTTCAAATGCCTTTTCAATCAATTTAAAAACTTGTTCATAATCACTTTTCTCCTCTTTCCTAATATTCATTCCTTCATAAATTGATTAACCTTATAAAATTAGAAAAAGGTTTTAACAAAACAAACAACAAATCGTATCTTTGTCGCTTATAGATTTTAAGCAAATGAGTCAACCAAAAAGATATACAATTACAGCGGCTTTACCTTATGCTAACGGACCATTGCACATTGGTCACATGGCAGGTGTTTACGTTCCTTCTGATATTTATGCGCGTTTTTTACGAAGAAAAGGAAAAGATGTAGCATTTATTGGAGGTTCTGACGAACATGGTATTCCAATTACAATTCGTGCCAAAAAAGAAGGCGTTACGCCTCAAGATATTGTTGATCGTTACCACGAAAATATCAAAAATACATTGGCTAATTTTGGTGTGACGTTCGATATTTATTCTCGTACAACATCAGATAAACACAGAGAAGTTGCGCAAGATTTTTTCAAAACGTTGTATGATAACAACAAGTTTACAGAAGATGTTACGGAACAATTTTACGATGAAGATGCTCACGAATTTTTAGCGGATCGATACATTCGTGGTGAATGTCCGAAATGTGGAAACACAGATGCTTACGGAGATCAATGTGAAAAATGTGGATCAACATTAAGTCCAGAAGAATTGATTAACCCTCGTTCTGCTTTATCTGGAAATACACCAATCAGAAAAGAAACAAAAAACTGGTATTTGCCATTAGATCAGTACCAAGATTTCTTATCAAAATGGATTTTAGAAGGTCACAAAAATGATTGGAAATCGAGTGTTTATGGTCAAGTAAAATCTTGGTTAGACGATGGTTTGAAACCCCGTGCAATGACACGCGATTTGAACTGGGGAATTCCTGTTCCAGTTGAAGGTGCTGAAGGAAAAGTAATGTATGTTTGGTTCGATGCGCCAATTGGTTATATTTCTTTCACGCAAGAATGGGCAGAGAAAAACGGTAAAAATTGGAAAGATTATTGGCAAAATGAAGAAACGAAATTGGTTCATTTCATCGGAAAAGACAATATTGTTTTCCACTGTATCATTTTCCCGACAATGATGAAAGCGCATGGCGATTACATTATGCCAGATAATGTTCCTGCAAACGAATTCTTGAATTTAGAAGATGATAAAATCTCAACTTCTCGTAATTGGGCAGTTTGGGCACACGAATATTTAGAAGATTTCCCGAATCAACAAGATACATTGCGTTATGTGTTGACGGCAAATATGCCTGAAAATAAAGACAATAACTTTACGTGGAAAGATTTCCAAACGAAGAATAATTCTGAATTAGTTGGAATTTTAGGAAACTTTATTAACCGTGTAATGGTGCTTTCTCACAAATATTACGAAGGAATTGTTCCTACAAAAACAATTGAATTTGAAGAATTAACTGAAATCAAATATTTTGCAAAGCGCATTGGTGATCATTTAGAGAAATATGAATTCCGTGCTGCGTTGACAGAATATATGAATTTAGCTCGTCTTGGAAATCAATTTTTACAAGCGCAAGAACCTTGGAAAAAAGGTGATGATCCAGAAGCTGTAAAAGGAATTATGTATGCTGCGACGCAAATTGCTGCTGCATTAGGACAATTAGGAGAACCATTTATTCCATTCGCTTCTGAAAAAATGTTGGCTATGATGAATGTAGAAAAAATGAGTTGGGATGATTTAGAATCAACAGACGAATTTGTAAAAGCTGGACATCAATTAGGACAATCTGAATTAATTTTTGCAAAAATTGAAGACGAAGCAATCGAAGCACAAATCAATAAATTAAACGAAAGTAAAGTCAAAAATAATATGACAAATCCAAACGCAGAGCCTCAAAAAGAATTGATTTCTTTTGATGATTTCCAAAAAATGGATATCCGTATCGGAACTATTTTAGAAGCGAAAAAAGTTGAAAAAGCAGACAAATTATTCGAACTAAAAGTAGATACAGGAATGGACGTTCGTACAATTGTTTCTGGTATTGCAGAACATTTTACGTTAGAAGAAATCGTTGGGAAACAAGCGATGGTTTTAGCGAATTTAGCGCCTCGTAAAATTCGCGGAATCGAATCGAACGGAATGTTATTATTCGCTGATAAAGCAGACGGAAAATTAACGTTTGTAAATCCAGAAGAAGAAACGCCAAACGGTGTTCAAGTTGGATAGACTTAGATTTTAGATATAAGTATTGAGATATTAGAAAGCCACTTCGATGAAGTGGCTTTTGTTTTATTTTAGTTTAAATTCAGTTGTAATAACATATTGATTATCTAAAATTAATAACTGATTTTTAATTTTTTTCGACTCTCCAAAAGTTTTAAATTTGATATTATTTTCGATAAAAAACTTCTCTATCTCATTAATTATTGAAAATGGAGCGTTCAGAAATTTTCCATTTCCTTCATTTATATTCTTTAAAAAAGTTTCAAAATCTAAATTTGATTTGTTTAAATAATCTTTTAATTCTCGAAAGCCTAGAACTCTATTATGAATAATCCTTTCTATATTTTCTAGAAAAAAATCTATGTTTCGTGATTTTGAATTTAAGAAAATTTCTAAAAAACTTTCATTGTAATCAATTAATAATGGGTGGTCAGAAAACAACAATAACTTACATTCATTTTTTTCTTTTAAGAAAGCTTCCTTTTACCAAGAAAATCAAAACGATAATTAATATTCTCAAAATTTAAAGAGATATAATTCGTATTAAAATCGTCAATTCTTATAAATTGATTATTTAAATTGATTATTTAAATCGTTAATTGTCATTAAAAAAATTTTCTAAGGATGTTCTGGAAAAGTAAACGAATCGCCTTGATTTGTTTTATTTTTTCGTTGAGATGGATTATCTTCTTTTGTTATTTGATGCTCATTCAGTTCATGTGCTGCAGTAAACGAAGTAACCATTGTATTCAGCATTTCCGAAGCGGCAGTTGGTGAATTTGGTAACAAAACTAATTTGCTTCCAGATTTCTCTCCAATCGCTTGCAAGGTATCATAATGTTGCGTCACCACAATTAACGCAGAAGCTTCTTGTGACGTAATTCCTGCTCCATTCAAAACATCAACAGATTCCAATAAACCTTTTGCAATTTCACGACGTTGATCCGCAATACCTTGTCCTTGCAAACGCTTCGATTCTGCTTCCGCTCTTGCTTTTTCTACAATCAAAATACGTGCAGCATCACCTTCATATTGCGCTGCTAATTTTTCACGTTCGGCAGCATTAATACGATTCATCGCATGTTTTACTTGCTCATCTGGATCAATATCTGTAACCAATGTTTTAACAATTTCATATCCATACGAATTCATTGCTTCCTGCAATTCACTTTTTACAGCAACTGCTATGTCATCTTTCTTCTCGAAAACATCATCCAAACGAAGTTTTGGAACCTCAGCTCGAACAACATCAAAAACGAAAGAAGTTATTTGTGTATAAGGATTATCTAATTTGTAAAATGCATCATAAACTTGAGTTTTGATAACTTGATATTGCACCGAAACTTTTAAGCGAACAAATACATCATCTTTTGTCTTCGTTTCGACAACAACATCTAATTGTTGAATTTTAAGAGACATTTTTCCAGCAATTCTGTCCACAATCGGAATTTTGAATTGCAATCCTGGATTACGAATACTATTAAATTTCCCGAAACGCTCGATTACAACCGCAGTTTGTTGTTTTACTGTAAAGACGAATAAAAAAAGGAAAATAATTCCAAGAAATAATAAAATCCCTATATATCCCATGAGTTATTAGTGTTTTGATTTAGTTGGATTAAGATACAAAAAAAATTAGGAATGTTAAGTTATAACATTCCTAATTCAAATTTTGCTTCTTCGCTCATCATGTCTCTATCCCAAGGTGGATCAAACGTGATTTCTACGTAACATTTTGATACGTATTCTATCTCTTCTACGCGCTGTTCTACCTCTAAAGGTAAACTTTCAGCCACTGGACAGTTTGGAGATGTCAAGGTCATGGTAACTTTTACCTCACCATCTGCATTCACTTGTGCATCATAAACCAATCCCAATTCATATATATCAACTGGAATCTCTGGATCATAAACTGTTTTGAATTTTTCAACCAATTTCTCTCCAATCGAATCTAATTGTTGTTCTGTTAATGCCATTGTTATCAATTGTTATTGTTCTGCAAATGTACGAATAGTTTAGCTTACGTGGAATTTTTCTAAATAACTATTTTTAATGATTTAAAATAAAATATTTATAAGTATAGAAAATCGCTTTTCTGGAGAACCCAAAAAAGCGATTTACAAACACGAAGAACTTTTTTATAAGAAAAGTTTTATCATTAATATGAATTATTTAATTCCTGACCAAGCAGCCCATGTTGGGATATCTGCACCATTACCAGCACCAGTTGCAGCATTATTTTCTGTGAATGCTCCAGATACGTCAACTGTAGCTCCTGCAGTATTTTTTCCTTTAGATTTAGTATCAACATTTACGAAACGTACATTTGTTAACTTACCTTTAGCATTAAACCAATTTACAGATCGATCTGTTTCGATATCTAAACCTGTAACAAAATTTGCAATAACTAAATTGTCTATATTTCCATTTGTACCTGCTCTTAATTTTGCCCCTTGAGATTCTGCACCATCTTTACTACCAACAACGGTAATATTCTTTAAAGTTGGATTAGATATTGGTGTAGCATCTGGATTTGTGTCTTGATTATCTGCCTCAATTCCTCTATTACCAGCTTCTCCATTAATAGCTGAAGGCCTTCTTTTTGCATACCAATTAGTTCCTGTTCCTGACCAACCCTCTGTCCAATCAAAAGAATCATCACCAACACCGTTTACAATAATATTAGATGCATTTACAGAACCTCCAAAAAACTCGATTCCATCATCACCTCCATTTTCAATATAAATATTGTCTATTTTAGTTCCGCTACCAACACCAAACAAAGAAAGTCCATTAAATTCTTTTAGGTCATTGAATTTTGCTCCAGAATCTTTAATGATTACATACGTTAAAGAACCTGAATTATCTGCATTTTCTTTACCTCCATATATTTTTTCTCCTAATTCTGAAGTAGACTCACCTGATGCACTACGATTAGATGTTGCCTTACCCAAAATAACTAAACCTCCCCATTCTCCTGGAGTATGATTTATTCCTTGGAAAACAACTGGATTAGAAGCTGTACCATTTGCATAAATTTTACCTCCTCTATAAACTATAATATAAGCAGCTGTTCCTCCTGTTGCAGTAAATTTAGTACCTGCAGGAATAGTAAGTGTCGCTCCTTCTTCAACTGTTACAATACCTGTTAAATAGTATGTTTTTGATGCATCTAAAGTTAAGTTTTGACCAGATTTAATTGTTCCTTTAAAATTATCAGGTGTTAACTCTTGTGTTGGTATTTCTATGTCATCATCATTATTATTACTACAAGAAGTAACGAATGCAGTAGATGAAAGTAAAGTTGCGCAAAAAATTGCCTTAAAAATTGCTTTTTTCATTTGTATTTGTTTTGTTGTTTTTAATATATTTATAAAGTATGTGAGAACCCTACACCTACTTGAACACCTCTGTTATAATCATTTAGAATATAATTTACACCTTTGTTTTCTTGTTGAATTGTATAGTTTGGGTTTAATAAATTTTTCCCGTATAAGTTGATTGATGTTTTCTCACTTAAATTAAATCGTAGGTTAACATCTAATAAATTAACAGCCTTCTGTATTTGAGAGCCTCTTTCTTGTGTACCTATAGCAAAAACATTTTTACCAACATAACCATATACAAGCATTGCATCTAGTTTCTTTTTACCGCCTAAATTTGCCGAATAACCAAGACTTGCATTTCCAGAAAAACGAGAAGCTCCCATCATTTGCTCTTCTTTGTTTGTAAAAGCAGTAGCTAAACCTGTTTCTTTACTTACTTTATCAAAATCTAATTGTTGTTTAGAGTCTAAAACAGCAGCATTTATGATTGTATATAATTTTGAGTTATTAGAAAAATTGAAAAGGTTTTTTCTAAACTCTAATTCAGCACCATACACATATCCATAATCACCTGTATTTACATAAGTTAAGTCACTTGCAGAGGCAGAAGCTACGTTAACTCTTGAAATTGGATTCTGAATATATTTACCAAAAGCAGTTATAGAGAATACTTCTTCTTTAGTAGGAAACATTTCCCATTTCAATTCTGCATTATAATTATCCGTTGGATATATTTTAGGTTGACCATATGTAGTATTTGTAACATCATCATAAGCAAAAGGAGCCATTTCTTTTTCTAATGGTAAAGTATAAGTCTTAGAGGCTGAAAAACGTAAATTTTGATTATCCGTTAAACCATACTTCATATTAACTGCTGGTAAAATTTTATTGTAATCCTTATCAACATTACCCACTAATTGTCCCACATTTGTGTTCCAATCAACTTTTAAATTGATGTTATCATTTCTTAAACCAATTTGAATTAAAAATCGATCCGACAATTCATATTCTGCATTGATATAACCAGAATAGATTCTTTGTTCTGATGTATATTTTAGGGGTTGAAGTAAATTTGATAAATTTGATGTTCCTAAACCACGTAAAGTTGACAATTCAATTAATCCATTATTGAAATTTGTTACATTAAAAAATGCATCAAGATTATTTGGATCAACTATTTGACTACTACTTTTTGCACGTAAGTTAATTTGATTCGCTTTAAAATCTCGGTGTTTCAATATTCCGTATCCTCCTGCATTTACTTTCAAACGATCCCATTTTTTTGAAACATCTATTTTTCCTTGATAATCGTAACCTGTCAATTTATCAAAATAACGATGGTTATCACCAGGAGAATTGATTGTTAATGTATATGCATCTACTCTTTCGTTAAAAAACATTGTGTTTTGCATACGATTAGGACGATCACTTCTTATATAATTGATTGAACCTCCCCAATTCACATCCCAATCTTTATTCAATTTGTGTTCTCCGAATAATTGATTTGCATAAACTGTTGTGACTTTATTATCTGCACGATGTATTAACCCTTTTCCGTTTTCAGCTGTATCCATTAAATATCCTTTGAAAATTCGGAAATCTTGATCTGAAGAATGAATCACATTTGACGTAAACATCAATTTATGATTTGGGTTAATGCGATAAATTAAATTTAATAATCCATTTGTATTTGTAGAATAAGTAGAACGTTCAACACTCAATTGCTTCATATAAGTACCTACAGCTGAAACAACATTTTCTTGCCCTTCTCTGTAGGTATAATTGTTATCAAAACCTACATATCCATAAATTGATAAACGACCTTCTTTTCCAATTTTCACATTTCCACCTGCTTCTAAATCAATACCAGTATTAAATGGATTTTTTCCTTTCTTAAAATCCCAACTTGTATCAAAAGCATATTGTTTAACTGGATTTAATTTTGTTGGTAGTTCAATTTTTTTGAAACCATAAAAATTAGGTCCATCTTGTAATTTAAAATTATTATTATCGATTGTTTGCAAATTAACAGAAGTACTCATCCCAATTTTCACATATGGTTTACCTGTATATTCTTTGGATACAATATCAATATTAGCTCCAGCAAAATCACCAACCATACGAGGATAAAAAGATTTTTCAAGTGAAATATAATCGACCATATTTGTTTTGAAAATACCTAAATCAATATTCTTATTTTCAGGATCATCAGACGGAATTGCAAAACCATTCAAAGTAGTTGAATTAAATCGATCTCCTAAACCGCGAACAAAAATAATCCCAGTACCTTCTTGACGAATAGTTCCAGATGCTTTTGTCACTGCCGCCGCAACATCACTTACACCTTGTTTTTCTAATTGTGCTGCACCAACACGTTCTACAATCTCAACAGATTTTTTTTGCATATTTAATAAGTTAGACTCTGCAGCCTTACTTCTTACACCTGTGACAACTGCTGCTGATAAATCAATTTTACCATCTTTAAAATCTTCAGGTTTCAAATACATGTTTAATGTATTCGAGTCTGATAAGTTTTGAGAAATTGATTGATAACCATCAACTTTAATATCAAGTTGATAAACATCGTCTGGAACAGAAATTTCGTAGTGACCTTTTTCGTCAGTTTTAGCTTGTATATTCAACCCTTCAACCGTAAAATATTTTCCAGAAAGTGGTTCATTCGTTTGTTGATCAAATAGTGTTCCTTCTAATTTAATATTAGTTTGTGCAAACAATGCTGCTGATCCTAATAATAAAAGTAAAGTTAAATTGCGTTTCATTGCGTTTGATAATTCGTGTTTGTTGTTTGCAAAGTTGTTGGATTCCAATGAAAAACATTTTTAGAAATTGTAAAGGTTTTGTTAGGTAATTGTTATGAAATTATCGTAATTTTAAATGAATGTTAAGAAATGTTTTTACCTAATTTCTCCTAAAATTTAAGCTTAATTTTACATCGACTAATTTTATTTAGTTATTACAAACAATTATGAAGAACATTAAAATTTTATTAGTTGACGACGAACCAGATATCTTAGAATTTATTGGTTACAACTTAAAAAAAGAAGGTTTTGAAGTAGAAACAGCTCAAAACGGACTAGAAGGTTTGAAACAAGCTAAAATTTTTCGTCCAGATTTAATTCTACTAGATGTTATGATGCCGCAAATGGATGGAATGGAAATGTGTGCAGAATTAAGAAAGTTAGATTCTTTCAAGGATACTTTAGTTGTTTTTCTTTCTGCTCGAGCTGAAGACTTTTCTCAATTAGCTGGCTATGATGCTGGTGCAAATGATTACATCTTAAAGCCTATCAAACCAAAAGTTTTAATTAGTAAACTAAATGCTTTATTGAAATTAAAACAACCTAACGAAGCGGCAAAAGACGAATTCATCAAATTGAATAATTTCGAGATTAACCGCGAAACCTATAAAGTAAATTACCAAGGACAAGACTTTTTGTTACCTCGAAAAGAATTTGAATTGATTGCTTTATTAGCTTCAAATCCAGAACGTGTTTTCAAACGTGAAGAAATTTTGGAGAAAGTTTGGGGAAATGAAGTTGTAGTTGGCGGACGTACAATTGACGTACATATGCGCAAATTACGCGAAAAATTTGGGAACGATCGTTTCTCTACAATCAAAGGAATTGGATACAAAATAAATGACTAAAAGCTCGTAATGGCTTCAACTTTCAAAGTTCAAAACATCTTTCTATTTGCATTTCTCAGTACATTATTCTTGGCTTTAGGATTTGTTTTGTTCTCTTTTTTATGGTTTGGAAATATTGATTTTATTCTCCAAGAAAAACTATTTTTCATCAGTTTAATGCTTCTTTTATTGATTGGATTATCAATATTTTATTGGTTTTCTTTAAAAAATCAACGAAGAAAAGATTTTACTGAAATCTCGAAAAATATTCCACAATTTCAATCCAGCACAATGGATTTTGAAGAACTTTCTCAAAAAATTTCTACAATTACAGAAGATCAATCCAAAGAAATTGATGTTTTGAATGAGAGAGAAAATTACAGAAGAGATTTCTTAGGAAATATTTCGCATGAATTGAAGACGCCTCTTTTTTCGGTTCAAGGTTATTTGTTAACACTGATAGAAGGCGGAGTTGAAGATGAATCTATTCGAGATAAATACTTAAACCGAATCAATAAATCGGTTGATCGATTGATTTATTTAGTCAAAGATTTGGACATGATTGCAGAACTTGAACGTGGACGAATCAATATCGAATTTTCAGTTTTCAACTTGACGGCACTTGTACAAGATGTGATTGATTTATTAGAAATTAAAGCTGAAAAAAATAACATCAAAATTTCTCTAAATTATCCTATTCATCAACCGATAAAAGTTGTAGGTGATATTCAGAAAATACAACAAGTTTTAATCAATTTAATTGTAAACGCCATCAATTATTCTAATCCAAATACAGAAATTGACATCGATTTTGAAGAATATGATGATAAAATTCAAATCTCGATTAAAGATCAAGGAGTTGGCATAAAACAAGAAGACATTGACCGAATTTTTGAGCGTTTTTACCGAATTGATAAATCTCGAAATCGTAATAATGGCGGATCTGGACTCGGTTTAGCAATTGTAAAACATATTTTAGAGGCCCATAAACAGAAAATTTATGTGACAAGTAAAATAGGAAAAGGTTCTACTTTTTCTTTCTATTTACAGAAGGCTTAATATTGTTCTTGCTTCTTCGTAAATTTCAAGGTAATGTTGTGTTTAAAAACTTTTAATGTATCATTTTTAGCCTCTTTCCACAAGAAATAAGGAGGTTTCAAATTCAGTACATTTCCTTTTACAGCCAACGAATCCTCAAAAAGTTCAGCATAAAGAATTGTATCTTTTTTTAAGAATGCTTTGTCTTTGTAATCAATCAAATAGTAATCATTTCTGACATAAATAGGATCTTTGACACGAAGTGTTGAATCTTTTTCATCAAAATTCCATTTGATATTAACAGGATTAAAACCATCTTCATACCCCACAAAAATGCGTGTTGTATTTACGATATGTCGAACAGAAAAAATAAGGATAGTAAAAAAAATAAGGATACCGATATAATATAATATCAATTCTTTTTTCATGGATTTGGTTTAGGTGTTGATTGTTAATGTACAAATATCGCTATTCTAACCCAAAAGATACATAAAAAATGTAAATTTGCATAAATTTAATTTTAATATAACTTCCAATAATGCAATATAATCCGAATGAAATCGAACCAAAATGGCAAAAATTTTGGATTGAAGACAAAACGTTCAAAGCTGAAAATCAATCAGAAAAACCTAAATTTTACGTATTAGATATGTTTCCTTATCCATCTGGAGCAGGATTACACGTAGGTCATCCACTTGGATACATTGCGTCTGATATTTATTCTCGATACAAAAAATTAAAGGGTTTCAACGTTTTACACCCAATGGGTTACGATTCTTTTGGTTTGCCTGCGGAGCAATATGCGATTCAAACGGGTCAACATCCTGCGATTACAACAACAACGAATATCGAAGGTGGAGTTGATAAACAAGGAAATGTGATTGCTGGATACGAAAACCAAATGAAAAAAATTGGTTTAGGATATGATTGGGATCGCGAAATCAGAACTTCGGAACCTGAATATTATAAATGGACACAATGGATTTTCAATCAATTATTTGATTCATATTATGATAATTCAACTGATAAAGCTGAATCAATTTCTAAATTAATTGAAACATTCAAATCAGAAGGTAATGCGAATGTAAACGCTGTGGCAGATGATGATATCGAAATCTTTACAGCAGAGCAATGGAATGCTTATTCTGAAAAAGAACAACAAGCAATTTTATTAAAATATCGTTTAACATTCTTAGCAGAAGCAGAAGTAAACTGGTGTCCAGATTTAGGAACTGTTTTAGCGAATGACGAAGTGATTAACGGATTATCTGAGCGTGGAGGATTCCCTGTTGTGCGCAAAAAAATGACACAATGGATGATGCGTATCACGGCTTATGCTGATCGTTTATTAACTGGTTTAGATAAATTAGATTGGCCAGATCCAATCAAAGAATCACAAAAAAACTGGATTGGTAAATCGACTGGAGCAAGTATCGAATTTCAAATTTCGAATTTCGACGATGCTAAAATTGAAGTATTTACAACTCGTCCTGATACTGTTTTTGGTGTTTCTTACGTGACTTTAGCGCCAGAACATCCTTTGGTTTCTCAAATTACAACTGCAGAACACAAAGCAAAAGTTGATGCTTATATCGATTATACTTCAAAGCGTTCGGAAAGAGATCGTTTAGCAGATGCTAAAAATATTACGGGAGAATTTACAGGCGCTTATGCCATTCATCCTTTCACAGGAAAACAACTTCCGATTTGGATTGGTGATTATGTATTAGCTTCTTATGGAACGGGTGCTGTAATGGCTGTTCCAGCTGGTGATGAACGTGATTTTGCTTTTGCAAATCATTTCAATTTACCAATTATTAATATTTTCAAAGGAAAAGATATTTCTGAAGCTGCTTTTACAGAAAAAGGTGGATTCGAATTACAAGATTCTGATTTTTTAAACGGATTAGATTATAAACAAGCTGTTGCAAAAGCAATTGAAGCTTTAGAAGAAAAAGGTTTCGGAAAAGGAAAAACAAACTTCCGTTTACGCGAAGCTGTTTTCTCTCGTCAACGTTATTGGGGAGAACCAGTTCCGGTTTATTTCAAAGATGGAATGCCTTACACAATTCCTACAGAAGCTTTACCTATTATTTTACCTGAAGTGGACGAATATTTACCAACATCTGAAGGTGAGCCACCATTAGGGCGTGCAACAAAATGGGCTTTTGATACAACAACTAATCAAGTTGTAGATAATACTTTAATCAACAACGAAACTATTTTCCCAATAGAACTAAATACAATGCCAGGTTGGGCAGGTTCTTCTTGGTATTGGTTACGTTATATGGATGCAAAAAACGACAACGATTTTGTATCTAAAGAAGCTGTTGATTATTGGCAAAATGTAGATTTATACATTGGTGGATCTGAGCATGCTACTGGTCACTTATTATATTCTCGTTTTTGGCAAAAATTCTTGTTTGATAAAGGATTCGTTCCTACAGATGAATATGCAAAAAAACTGATTAACCAAGGAATGATTTTGGGAATGAGTGCGTTTGCTTACCGTATTAATGGTACAAATACATTTGTTTCGAAAGGTTTAAAAGATCAACACGAAACAACTCCAATCCACGTCGATGTTAACATGTTGAAAGATGGAGGAGATGAATTAGATACAGAAAAATTCAAAGCGTGGCGCGAAGATTATGCTACAGCTGAATTTATTTTAGAAGATGGTAAATACATCACAGGACGCGAAGTTGAAAAGATGTCAAAATCTAAATTCAATGTCTTAAATCCTGATAATATTTGTAATCAATATGGAGCAGATTCTTTACGTTTATACGAAATGTTTTTAGGTCCTGTTGAACAGTCTAAACCATGGAATACACAAGGTTTATCTGGAGTTTATTCATTCTTGAAAAAATTCTGGAGATTATATCATTCAGGAACAGAAGAAACATTTTTTGTTTCGGAAGATAAATCAACAAAAGAAGAAATGAAAGTGTTGCATCAAACCATCAAAAAAGTGGACGAAGATGTAAACAATTTCTCTTTTAATACATCGGTTTCTACTTTTATGATTGCGGTAAACGAATTAGGAAAATTAAAAACAACTAAACGTGCAATTTTAGAGCCTTTAGCAATTATTATTTCTCCTTATGCACCGCATATTGCAGAAGAATTGTGGTCAAAATTAGGACATGAAACGTCAGTTGCGCATGCAGACTTCCCTGTTTTCGAAGAAAAATGGTTGATTGCAGATGCTAAAGAATATCCAGTTTCATTCAATGGTAAAATGAAATTCTTGTTAGAATTACCTTTATCATTATCAAAAGATGAAATTCAAGAAATTGTAATGAATGACGAACGTACCATCAAACAATTGGGTGATCGTACGCCAAAAAACATCATTATTGTTCCTGGAAAAATCATTAATATCGTTGGATAAAAAAAGATTTTAGAAACTAGATTTTAGTATTGAGAATATAGATAAAATCCTCGCAATTACGAGGATTTTATATTTTATACTATATTTAATCAAAACTATAACTCAATGAAATATTTACCAACACTCGAAACGGAGCGTTTAATCATACGTCCAATTACGATGGATGATTTGCAAGATTTTTATGAGATGGATTCTCAACCAGAAGTGCATACATTTCTGAGAAATCATCGAAAATTTATTGATTCAATATCAAAAAATTGGACATGGACGATTGGCTGTTATAGAGAAAGAATCGGGAAAAATGATTGGTTGGACTGGTTTTAAATACATGACCGAAAAAGAAGCGATGAATAATCGATTTGATTTCTTAGATTTTGGCTATCGTTATCGTAAAGAAACGTGGGGAAAAGGTTACGCGACAGAAGCTGCGAAAGCTTGTATGGATTATTATCGCGAAAATATGACTCATCTAAAGCTAAATGCAATAACGCAAACAGAAAATAAAGCGTCACGAAATGTTTTAGAAAAAATAGGCTTCGAAGTCACTGAAACTTTTCATTTTGACATGTGGAATTTGGATTGTTTTTGGTATGAATTGAAGAAATAATTAACTTCAAAATAATCTTGGTTCACGCAACCTTTTAAGTAAATGATTCTCTTTTTTTTAAACAATATTTACATGAAAAAGAATTTTTTACTTTTTTTGTTCGCTATTGGTTTTGGACAATTGATTTCTGCACAAGAAAAATCAAGCGATGAGCGCAAAAATGTAATCACTTTTAGCGTTCTTTCAGTAGCATTATCGCCTCCAAGATGGACGTTTGGATACATTTATAAACTCAACGAACGTTATTGAATTGGCTCTGAAATTGGCTACGGAAGTTATCATAGCATTCCTCTTAGTCACAAACCAAAATATAAAATCAACGAAGATTATAAACTTTTTGTGATTCGAACAGAATTTTTTATCAATCTAAGCGAAAACAGACGAGTAAAACATCTTATTTCTTCTGAGTTTTTCTATATTCATCACACCGATCATCTCGAAAATGTTGAATATTACCGAAATGATGCTCAAAATTTTTCGTATTTATATTCGTATGACGAAGCAGATTATAAACGAATAAAATATGGATTGAATATCAATTACAATATTTTTATTCCAACTCATAAAGGATTAGTTTTTATTCCAAAAGTTGGTTTGGGTGTGAAAAATAGAAATGTAAAATATTCGAATGTTACAAATTTAGAAAGTGTTGATACTCGAATTTTTGATGATTTTATGGGCGGTTTAGAAAATCATTATAAAAAAGAAGGTTCTTCTACAGATTTCAATTTAAATCTTAACTTTAAGATCGCTTATCAATTTTAAACAAAACATGAAAAAAATAATTTTAACGACAATTTGTTTGGCTGCATCACAAGTTAATTTTGCACAAAAAATTTCGACAAATGATTATGAAGTTAAAACAACTTTAGCTGATTTTAATCTGAAAGGAAAGGTTGAAAAAGTGACTTCAACTGCAACAGACGCAAAAGGAAATACCACAACTTTACCTTTTTTGGAGAATGAATTTTACAATCAAATTTCGTTAGAATTTAATCAAAAAGGATTGTTAACAAAACGAACAAATTATTTGGATTATCAAGGAAAATTAGCTGTTTATAACTATGTTAATTACGATTACAATAACTCAAATTTTATTGATAAACAGAAGAATATAGTTATTAATAATGGTGAAGATCCAAAACGAATTGCATCTGACAAAAACTTTGTTTATGACAATAAAAATCGGTTGATAAACTTGACCGAAAAGATCGAAGGAAAATCGTCAAAATCGAGTTATGAAACGATTTTTAATTATTCGAATAAGTTGGATAAAATCACCACAAAAGTGGAAGGTTCTACGATTAGTGAAAATAATTTGACGTATAACAAAAATGGTTTATTGGTTTTGGATGAAATGACTTCTTTTGATGGAAAAAAAGGGCGAAAATCGTATTATATTTACGATAAAGAAACACCTATTTTTCAGGAAGAAATTGCTGGAAATTCGAGCAAAATAATGTTTTTTGAGAATGGAAATATTTCTAAATTACAATCATTTGATGCCAATAAAACGTTAGCCTATCAAGCTGATTTTGATTCGAAAAATGAAATTGTCAACTTTAAAAAACAATCCTTCCGAAATGGACAAACTGTTTTAACTTCTTATCAAGTTTCGTATGAATATGATTCGAAAAATAATTGGATAAAAGCTTCTATTTTAACAAATGGAGATTTAAAATATATTGTAAAACGAACGATTAGTTATTATTAAAACACAAAAGGTTGAGCAATGCTCAACCTTTTTTCCACAAATAAATAACACACTACTTTTTGATTACCTTGAAAGTAGAATTGTTAACTTTTATGATGTAAACACCTTTTGGTAAAGAAGAAACATCTAATTGATTTTTTCCTTTTTGAAGTGTTTTCTCTGTCATTTTAGTTCCTGTAATAGCGAAAATTTCGGCTTTTGAAGTTTCATTTGTTTCGATAAACAATACATTGTTAACAGGATTTGGATAAACATTTACATCAGATTTAGCTAAATCATTTGTACCTAAAACAGCAGTTGAAATTGTAATATTTTGTGAAACAACTTTTCCATTCGAATTGAAAGAAAGTTTAATTTTAGCTGTTCCATTTTTTAATGGATTAATGACTAATTCATCTTTTTCATTAATCGAAATTTCAGCGACATTATCATTCTCAATGATTTCTAAATCTTTTACAATCGCTGCTGATAAATTATCTAAATCAGAAACTTTATTTTTCAAATCAATTGTTGTTGCTGTGTTGATTTGATAAATCGTCTCTAAATCATTAATAATTGGTGCTGCATTATCTGGAAAAACAGGTAAAGATTGGAACCAATAATAATCATTTAAAGGAATTGTTTTCGTTAAATTTCCTTTATTATCAAATTTATGGATCCAGTTTTTTTGGTAATGTGTTCCATATCCATTTTCTGTTGTTGTTACAATTAAATCGTCTGTCACAGGGTCTACGCGTAAACCAGCTCCATAAACAACTTGTTTATATTGCTCATCTTGACCAGGAATTGTAGCAAAATTTTCATTGAATTCATTTTTATCCACATCATATTTTACAATTGTTGGACTAACAGACCAACCAGAGCCTGGGAAAAAGTAAATCACATTTTCTTTTGTTGATGCACAAAAACTTCCTGCATTCCACGCTCCCCAAGTATTCGGAATTGTTTTCGTTGGAATCGAGATTTCTGTCCTTTCTAAAGTCACAGGATTTATTTTGACTAATTTATTTGCCAATGCTCCCCAAACATTTCCATCTTTAGATTGAACTACAGAAATAAAACTTCCAGCAATCGTTTGCTTGATTTTGTGTGTTTTTGGATCAATTACTAATATTCCACCATTTTGTGTTACGGCAAAAACATAAGTAGAAGTTCGAATAATATTTGCTAAAGCACCAAATTTATCAGCACCTTCAATTAAAGATCCTAATTTCAAGTTTTCAATATCAAACAAATAAAGTCCACTTGAAGTTCCTAAATATCCTGTTTTAGCATCAACACCAACAAAACTTCTTCCGTCTCCACCAATTGCTTCGAAGCTTGCCTTCTTCTGTAATGTTTTGGAATCTGCTACAACTAAACGATTTTCTTGTTTCGAAACAATGTAAAAATTATCACCGTATATCGTTCCATATTGAGAAGTTACACCTAATTTTTCTCCAGGATTAACTGTTTTATAAACATTATAATCAACCGAATCGTTTGCATTAATAAAATTAATTGATCCATTTGCTTTACCAAACCAGTCTTCATTCACAATAAAAACACCGTTTGTGTATTCTTTTGTTTGTGCAAAACTTGTTTGAATTGCTACTATTGTAAAAATCGAAAGTAAAAATTTCTTCATGTATTGTTTTTTTAGAAATCCGAAACCATCATCCAAAAATGACAGCCTCGGATAAAAATATTTAGAATGTTAGATTATTGAATTTTTTCTACTTTTAATTTATCCATTGTAAAGTATAATGCTGTGTTTGCTCCCCAATCTCCTACATCTGTAGTTTCTAAAAAGAACATTAAATATTTAACTTCTCCTAAAGCAGAAAGATCCACATCTTGCCAATTTGTTGAAATATTATTTATTCCATTTCTAAAATCAACAAAATAATGAGTTACAGGTTTTTCTGTAGTCAATTGTTTATTTGCTGAAACACCATAAATATGAATCGCGAAATAATCTCCTTTTACAAACTTTCTTGCATATGCATCACCATTCAGAATCCCATAATAAGACCAAGGGCTTATTGCTAATTTTACATTTTTTGCTTTGTATTTATTAGCTGTATCAGTAATTTCTACTACACTCGAAAATCTGTCAATCTTAACTTCTTCTCCATATTTCAAAACTTTCTCAGATGGTTTGTGATCAGCGAAAGAGACTAAAAATGGTGTTCCTTGTCCATCTGCACCACCTTTTGCCATTGTACCCCATTGATTATCTAACCAACCGCCTTCTTTATCTATTTGATCAGAATTGTCATTACTATTAGAAACCGTGAATCCCATCCATGTTAAATACTCTGGCCAAGCTGTATGTTTAAACTTGAAAATACCTGAAGTTAATTCAGCGTCTTCTGTATAAGTACCTTCCCAAATTTTTCCTCCGGCTGTAGTAGTTCCTTTTGTTAAATCAAACTTTGATAAATCTGAAGTTTCATATTTTTGTTGATCTACTAATTCAGTATTGTCGTCATCATTATTACAAGAAGTCAATAAAAAGATTGATGATGTAGCAAATAAGAAATTAAAGAATAGTTTCTTTGTAAAATTAAAATTCATTTTATTTAGTTTTGTTATATTATAAATGCAAATCATAAGCTCCTGCAACTTCTGTTGAGATTTCGCCTAACCAACCTGCTTCTTGATTTGTTGCTGTGTAAACTTTGATAAAATCGATTCCTAATAATTTAACAGGATTTCCATTTTTATCAACAGCCCAATCAATATCAATATTTGAATCTTCGCTGTTATTTGGTGCATTGTCAACATAACCATAAGCCAATTGTTTACCAGTCCAAATACCATTTTTCTCTGTATAATTGCTTGCCAAAAGTGTACCTGAGAATTTTAACTGATTCTGCCCAAACCAAATTGGATAATATGGTTGTTTATGAAACGTATTTTTCGCTTTAAAACCAGATTTTCCTTGGTTATCTTCCCATTTTATATATTCAGGAGTCGCATTAGAATCTTCAACTGTTGGTTTGTGATATGTAATTGTATAATTTTTTATTGTAGTTGGATTTGAGTATTCGCTTCCTGCAATTTCGTACCATTCGTCTTCGTCTGGTTTACCATTTTTGTTTTTATCGTAAGCAACCATAATAATTCCTGGCTCAGAAGATCCTGCAAATCCATTTCCTAAAACTTTAAAATCACGTTTATCTTTCTGATTCAAAATTGTATGGTCAAAACCAAATACCACATAACCTCCGTAACCACCAAGTGTAATCATTGTAGATTTTTCTCCAACTAAAGCTTTTCCTGCTTTAGCTGTCATTTCTGTTTGTGTATCGCCATCAACATATGCAGGTAGTTTATTGGTAAACTGACCTACAGCTGGCAAATAATCAAAAACTTGAGAAATGTATTTACTGTAAGTAGATAATTCTTGTGTAACATTAACCTTTGTTTTTATTGTTTTAGAAGTTGCTCCTGAAGTAATTTCTAATGTTAAATCATAAGCACCAACTTTATCAGAAACAAAACCTAAGGTTTTCTGATTACCAATAATTTCATTACCAAGTTTCCATGTATATGTTGCATTTTCGAAACCAGAAACAGTTGGTTCAATTGAAACAATTTTTAAACGTGCTGCATCATAAGATGCTTGTAAAGTAGCATTATCAGGATTAGTCTCGATAATGTTTTCATCATCACTACAGCTTTGTATTAAAGCAAAACTTAGTGCGGTTAGTAAGATTTTAGAATATTTCATATGTAAATTTTATTTATAGACAAAAGCAAAGTGAGCAGGAATATTTCCAGCAGCAGTTTTCCATTTAAAAGCACCATTTTTATCAAAACAATAGATGTAACCCATCGAAACATAATTTCCGACATCGGTTAGAAAAAGATCTTTGGTTTGAGGATTTACAGCAATTCCGTAAGGCGTTTCGATTTCATTAATAACAGGATCATTGACCAATGTTTTGTTAATAACTTGTTCTGTTTTGGTATCAATTACACCATAAGTTTTTGTGTATTCGAAAGTTGTGTAACTAAATTCGTTTGAATAATAATAGAGTTTGTTATCAACAATCGTAAAGTTAGAAACAGGAATATCAAATTTCTTTTTGATTTGATGCGTTTTACTATCCAACACATATAGATTTGATGGAACGTTGTAATAATCACCACGAGAAGTCACATATAAATCGCCATCTGCATCTTTTTTTAAACGATGAAGGTTTACTTCAACATCAATTTTTTTAGTTTCTTTAAACGTTGATAAATCAATCACAGAAATCGTTTTATCATATTCAGGAACTCGATATCCTCCTGAGTTTGCTACATACAAATTATTCCCAACAACTTCTAATTCTTCTGGCTGATAACCTACGGTCACTTGTCGCGTAACCGATAAATTAATCGTATCTATTTCGACCACTTTTCCCAAAGGAGCTTTCGGATCGATTGTAACAGGACCAGCATACGAAGATGCATACGCTTTCCCATTTGCAAACGTGATGTAACGACCATTTTCTAAAGGAATTGTTCCCAGATGTTTGGCTGTTCTTACATCCATTACTTCGATAAAATTTGATACGTTGATAACCGCATATAACTTATTTCCATAAATTTTGATATCATTCCCAACATCTCCCAATTCCTTTACCATAGTAGGATTTACGGTTGCATATATATTTCTATTATAGGTTCCTGTTGTAAAATCCATATAATCTACCGTAGCCATATTACTTCCCATTTTTCCTTCGTTTAGTAAATAAAAACCAACGACATCTGTTTTTTCGGGATCGGTTACACCTTCTTCCTCTTTCTCGATCAAATAAGTATCTTGCTGACAAGCATAAAAAGTAATTGCTGTTAAAAAACAGACGAATAATTGTTTGAAATTTCTCATAAGTTTGCGCTTAATATTAGCTTGAATTGTCTTCCTGGCATTGGATAATTTAAAACCACATCATATTGTTGATTCAAAATATTATTTAATTCAAAAGAAACTTTGAATAGACTTTGATTCAACCTAAACTCTTTATGTATCCCTAAATCATTTGTAAACCAAGGATTAAGACGATTTGTTTTGATGTTATCTTGATGAACATTGTAACGTTCTCCCACATAAATAAAACTGTAATTAAAATTCCATGTTTTATAAGAAGCCGCTAAAACAAAAGAACCACTATGTTTTGGTGTATATGGAATTTGATTTTTGTAGTAACTTTTCTTCGGATTCGAATAATCTAACGCTTGCAAAAAACCATAGTTAAGCATTGGCGAAACCTCTATTTCTCCTAATTGAAATGTTGATCGAATTTTAACATCCAACCCTTTTATTCTGACTTCATCCAAATTGAGCATAGTGAAACGAAACAAACTTCCAGAAGGCGCAGCCACAATTTTATCAGTTACTTCATTGTAAAAAGCATCGGCTTGAATCGTAATATTTTTGAAGAAATTTGGAATTGATTTAGAATAAGTAAAACCAACATTATATTGTGTAGAATATTCTGGTCGAAGATTCGCATAACCAATACTAGTATAATACAAATCATTGAACGTTGGCATTCTAAAAATACGTTTGTAAAATACTCTGACATTAAAATCGTGAGATTTGAATGGTTGATAATTGGCAATAATTGTTGGCGTCCATACATTTTTATCAGGCGCACTTGTGTTCATTTCTACTGATTCTTTTACAAAAGTTCCTAATAAGCTTCCTTGTAAACTCAAACGTCCAAAACGATAAGTAGACGCGAACGCAATAAGATTTGTATGTCGAGTAGGAAAAGAAAAATTCTTTAAATCTGCTCCCATATTATTAAACTGATAATCTGTTGCAACATTCACATCCCAATTATCTGTAATCGAATAAAGATTTGCCCAAGACACATAAAACTCGCGTTGTGTGTACTTATTTTCTGTTTTTACTGCTGAAACAGTATCTGTATAATGAGTGAAATCGTAAGCAAATTTTGCGTTTATCTTCGATTGAAAATTTCTGAATCGTTTCTCATATTTACCTTGAACAAAATAATTTCTATCAACCAAAGTTTGTCCACGTCCATCAAATCGACCACGAACAATTGCAGCAGGAATTCCTCGATCCGAATCATACAAATATCCTTTTACATTCCAATTCGATTGATTTCCTTTTCCGATAAATCCTAATTCCAAACGTTTTGCATCAACTTGTCCATCTCTACGTTTCAAAACTGTATCGTATGCAGTTGTTCCATCCAAATTTTTGCGTTGATAACGGAATTTATATACACCATTCGTTTTAACATATTCAGCACTCATAACAGCTGATAACCTATCGGTAATTTTTTGTTCAATACGAATAGAAGGATTGATTAATTGAATCGAACCTATCTTATAACGAAGTGTAGCATTCGTTTTTTTATCACCAATGAAAACAGGTTTTTTGGTTTGAAGATAAATAGCAGAAGCTGAAGCATAATCTTTCGCTGATTGAAAAATATTACTTTTTTGACCATTATATAAAGAAATCACTTCCATGTCATCTAAAGAAAATTTCCCTAAATCGACAATTCCATTCTGCGCATTTCCAAGTTGAATTCCATCATAAAAAACTGCAACATGTTGAGATCCCATCCCACGAACATCAATAGTTTTTAGACCTCCAACTCCACCGTAATCTTTAATTTGCACTCCTGCAAAAAAACGAACAGCATCTGCCACAGAATGGCTATTTAAAGCCTCTAGTTCCGCTCCTTTCAATTCCTGAACAGGAACAACGGCTTTTACATTATTTTTTAAAATATTAACTTGCTGAAGCTCTAAAATACTATCATGAATAATTTGCGCAGAGGCAATGCGACATGAAAGCAAAATCAAGCTGCAACAACTAATTATAGTTTTTAGATTTCTCATTTAGCAATAATCAATTGTTGCTAACGAGAGTGTATGAAGAAGTATTGAAAGGACGAACCTATTCAAAATTTGAACTTCACGCTTTAGTCCCCGAAAGCATTCAACATTTATCATTTTGGTAGGTCTTCTGACTTACTCCTTTTTTAGAAATCCTTCCCATTCTACGAAAAGTGGATATATATATCTAAAAAAAATATGGAGCTTACAGCAGCGGGTCTGTTCAGGATTTTCACCTGATTCCCTGTTACCGAACGGTTAAGTTCGCACCAAATGTTAATCAAAAGTAAAATTATTATTTTGAATAAACAATTAAATCTTTATCAATAATGTAAAACAAAAAAAAGCTACCTAATTCGTTAGCTTATTCTTTTACTCTATCTATTTCGATCACCTCTCCAGTATCATCAACCTGAACAGCGATCTTTTCATAATTCCATTTATCAAATTCTTTCTGTCCTACAATAATTGCAGTACCAGAACCTTTTGTACCTTTTATCGGAACAAAAATATTGGCTTCTCCAGTATTATTCGAAACAGAAATATTTCCACTAAACATTCCATCCGTTTTTATATCAGTCCCCAATTTTTGTTGAACTTCAGGATTTTGATTAATAATATTGATTGCATGTTTCGTTACATCACTATCCGAAGTTAACTTGCTAAAACCCCAAAAAGCGCCTCCAATTAACAATCCAAAAAATAAAATCACAAACGACAAACAGCCAATAGGCACTATCCATTTCCAATTACGTTTAAACCAACTTTCCTTTGGTAACAATTGATTATCATAATGATTTTCCTCCATAATGTATAGGTTTTGAGTAAAGATAATAAATTTGGTCGTTCCTCGCTCCTTGCCTTCCATTTATATTATTCATAGAATAATCAAAAGAATACAAACACAACTAATGTAAATCTCTCGGTCGGGCTATTCGTTGCAATCTTTTGTAGAAGAAGATTAGAAGTGATTACAGAAAATCCAACTCCTACAAAAGGATTTACACTACTATCCCTAACGCGGGTTGTAAGTTGTAAGTTTTGAGTGATAAGTTATAATTTATAAGACATAAGATTTAAGACTTACAAGAATAGAAGTAGAAGTTAAAATATCCACTTGAGGGAAATAGGGGCTTTTCGATTTATGAGTTGTAAGTTATAAAGGAAGCTTCTTCTTTCATAGAACATAGTTTGGAGTTAGCGT